>SMXE01000058.1 GCA_004357015.1 Caldithrix sp. | reverse complement strand
CACCGGGAGTATGTAACAAGGAAACTGAGGCGAAGCGGTTTGTTTTGTCGAATGGCGTTACCGTAATCGCGAAAGAGAACCATGACGTGCCGGTGATTGCAATGGGTGTCTACGTACAGGGAGGGCGCCCGGACGAGACGCCGGAGAATTGCGGCATCTCCGGCTTGGCAGCCCGTACCGCACTAAAGGGAACGCGCACTCGCAGCGCCGCTGAACTCGCGGCAGAAATCGAGCGCCTGGGGTCGCACATTCACTTTGGGATCGACCCAGACTATCTGAGCTGCACGATGAATATTTTGTCCAGACATCTGGACGCGGGCTGGAACATCCTGGCCGACGTTTTGCGAAATCCCGTTTTCCCTGAAGCCGAGGTCGCCAAAGAACGTCAACTGACTCTGGGTAAAATAAAGCGCTTGCGGGATGACACCTTTCGCTATCCCTTGAGCTTGTTTTATTCAGTAATTTTTCAAAAACATGCCTACGGACTACCCGCCCTCGGCACAGTCGATACGATTGAACAACTCACGCGCAATGAGCTGGAAAGCTGGCATTTTCAACATCTGTCGCCGGAGAAACTTGTGGTTGTGGCAGTGGGAGATTTTGAGGCTGAGAGATTGCAGCAGATGCTGGAGGCCAGCCTTGGCAAGCTGTCTTCCGGTGGCGACGACTTGGAACCAAACGCGGCGAGCCTCGAATTCGGGCAGCCGGACATTATCGTCCAAGACAGCGAGAAAGAGCAGACTGCGTTGGTGCTGGGATTTCCGGGACCGGCTTTTGCCAGCGCCGACCGTTACCGCTTGACCGTGCTGCAGAATGTGCTTTCTGGATTGGGCGGAAGATTTTTCGAGGAGTTGCGGGGCCGCCATAGCCTGGCCTACACCGTGGCGACATATCTGGTTGCGCGCCGAGTCGGCGGGTCATTTTTCACCTACATCGCCACCTCCCCTGGCAAGGAAAACAAGGCGCGCGATTGTTTGATCCAGCAGTTTAAAGAAATCTTGAATAGTCCGATCAGCGAAACTGAGCTGCGCCGGTCCGTCAACTACACCACAGGAACCTATCAAACCGGCCTGGCGAGCTACCGGGCGCAAATGGCCCGTTATGCGCACAACGAGGTGCTTGGCCTGGACATCGGCGAGGCTGACGCCTTCCCGCGGAAGATTAAAGGCGTCTCTGCCGAAGACGTCCTGGCGACCGCACAGAAGTACTTTGACCTTGAAAGCTTTGCACAGGCCGTCGTTCGCGGCAGAGCCGAGTGAGCGCGCTGGTAATCGCACAAAAAATTTTATCCGCAACCTATGCTCGATTGAATCAGATTGGATCCAAAGTGTTCGTTTTAGCACAACCCCGAAACGGTTTTCGGCCAGGCGGATGAAATTTGACTACCTTTCAAAATTTTCAAATATCACAAAAACAAATACTTACAATGCCACGGCAGGCATGGCCCGGGACTGGTATGCTTCTTGCTAAATCGCTCAATGGTTACGGGAAGTTCTCTCTTTTGGAAACATCGGGATATGCCAACCATTATTGGGGCAGAGGTAGCAAAAATGCATAAGAAAAAAGTTAACCAGTCCGACTACATGTCCTTGCAACTGATGGAAATCGAGAATTTTCGATTGAGCTTGTCATACGAAGGACAAGCTATTATTTCATTTCAGGAAGCCACGATGCTCTGGTTTTCAGAAGGCCGTGCCGATAAGTTTAAGGCGGATTATCCCATGATGAGAGAAACAATGAAACCGGCAACCGCCTGAACTCAAGAACATAGGACTCAAGCATGAATAGTAGTGAAATAGCCCGCTGGAACCGCAAGGTCAAATTCCTTGAGATGACCGAGAATGTCATCGGTGCGACCGAGCAATCCGAGCACCAGCCAGTCAGTTTCTACGAAGGGGTAGCATTGTTTCTTTCCGAGGCGTTCCTGAAGCCAGAGTCTGAAGAGGATAAACCTTCCTCTGGCTATCTGTCGCAACGGGCAGCTTAAGATTCTCGATCTCTAAATCCTTGCGAATTCCTGAGGTCTTGTCCTTCTCATTTCAGTGGCAGTTGACGCTCGGCATACTACCCAAGAGCTGCTGTCACATCCGGCCCTGTTTGAAAGCCACATCACTGGTTGCTAAAATGTAATAGAAATTAAGTAAGTTTTTTGCTTTCTCAGGGCGATGAATTATGGAAGCAACAGTACACCGCTGCTTTTCTGGAGGTATGCTTCCCCCGGGTTCCTTGCAATTAGATGAAAAGTGGTCAAACACGCAAGTGGGAATAATTTTGTGCTGAACTGGGTATTCCATTAGAAAACAGAACGCTTAAGAGAGAGCAGCAACGTATGAACATGCGTGTAACATGTGCAAATCACCAAATTAGTTGTGGACTCGGGTATTCTTTTTCCCTAAATTAGAGTAATTAGATTTGCGTTTCGTTTTAGCAAGGAGGAGTTTTGCGATGCGAGAAAAAATGTTGTGGGAGTTTGCCGGGATTTCCAGCATGGTAACCGGTGGATGGAAAAGCATAGTCAAAGTCGTTGTGATGACTATACTCGTCTTCGCTTCCTCTGATGCTTTTGCTCAATTTGGCGACTATTTTGGTTTTGGCAAGAATAAAGTCCACTACAAGACTTTCAAATGGTCAGTTATCAAGACCGAACATTTTGATCTCCATTTCTACGAAGAAGAGCGCCAGGCGGCATTGGATGCGGCTGAGATTGCAGAGCGCTCTTATGCCTATTTGAGCGAGATTATTGACTACAAATTTAAGCAAAAAATTCCTCTTTTGCTCTATTCCTCTCACAATGATTTTCAGCAAACAAATGCGGTCCAGAGCTACCTCAGCGAGGGTGTACAGGGCGTTACCGAATCCCTCAAAGGCCGGATGATCTTGCCAATCACTGGCTCGTACGGCCAGTTTATCCATGTTCTCACGCACGAAATGGTACACGCTTTTCAGTTCGACATCATGCTTGCCGAAGGCCCTCAGGAAATGATTCGCCGTTTTAATCCGCCACTCTGGTTCATTGAGGGAATGGCTGAGTATTTGTCCGTGGGCATGGATAACATCACGCGCATGTGGATGCGTGACGCTGTTTTGAACAACACTTTGCTTCCAATTCCAGAAATGACGTACGTTTTTGACATCCGTGTTTACCGTATGGGACAGGCGATCTGGTACTACGTTGGCGAGCGCTATGGCAAAGAGGTGGTAGGGCGAATTTTCAAGACAGCCCGCGCCACTGGCGATCTGAACCGGGCTTTCAAAGCGCATACGGGTTTGGACCTAGCCGAGCTTTCCAAACGCTGGCAAGAAGATGCTCGCGCGCGCTATTTGCCGCAGGACGTTGTCTTGAAAAGACCTGAAGAAGTTGCGGAACCTATTTCCGACCCTTGCCGTGACTGCACCAGCCTGAATATCGTGCCGGCAATCTCGCCTGACGGTGAGACTCTGGCGTATATTGGCGATAAGAATTACACCCTTAACATGTTGGTGCGCCGTCTTGTCAAAAACGAGAACGGCCGGGGATATCGCGACGATAAAGTCAAGAAAGTGGTTCAGAGTGGCAGCAGCCAAAGCTATGAATCGTTGCGCTATTTCACAACTTCCATGAATTGGTCGCCCGATGGCAAGCAGTTTTCATTTGTCTCGAAAGCCGGGGAAACCGACGCTATTTACATTGTTGATGCCAAAA
Source organism: Caldithrix sp. (assembly GCA_004357015.1). Classification (GTDB taxonomy): domain Bacteria; phylum Zhuqueibacterota; class Zhuqueibacteria; order Oceanimicrobiales; family Oceanimicrobiaceae; genus CR04bin15. Next base: position 7,860 of record SMXE01000058.1, on the reverse strand, counting down.
AGACCAAGGTCGTAAAGAAGTTGGTCTTTAAGGGCCTTACGGGGATGGCGGCCCCGAGCTGGTCACCCAATGGCGATCAAGTGGTCTTCACAGGCATAAGAGGCGGTATTTCAGATCTTTACATCGCAAATGCCGATGGCTCCAATTTACGGCAACTGACCCACGACCGATATGCGGAAATGCATCCGCAATGGTCGCCGGACGGCAGAAAAATTGCAATCACGACCGACAGAGGTCCAAATACCAATATTGACAGTCTGATCTTTGGCCCGTACAATATTGCTCTTTACGATCTCGCTTCCGGGGAGATTGAACTGCTGACACAAGTGGGTGGCAATCACATCAATCCCATTTGGACGCGCGAGGGGGATGAAGTTTTTTTCGTATCCGACATGAATGGCATTCCGAATATCTATTCGATGGATATCGATACAAAAGAGATTTCACGAATTACTAACTTCATTACCGGAGTTGCCGGTATTATTACTGCGAGTCCGGCTATTTCGCTGGCAACAGAAACCGGACGTCTGGCCTTCAGCGCCTTCTCTGATGCTGGATGGTACATTTACATCCTGGATGACTACGAGAAGGAAAAGATCGACGGCTCCGGCATAACAAAGGTGCTCGAAGACCTGGAGGACCCGAACGACAAGTACCGGGAGTTTCCAAAGCCAGACAGCACAGAGTTCCTCGTTACTGGCTACAAGTCAAAGCTGACACCGGATATCATTGTTGGCGGCGGCGCGTTTGCCACAAACGTTGGATTTGCCGGTCAAACGGCATTCCTGTTCAGCGATATGTTGGGAGACAAAAGCCTGCTTATTCAAGCTGCTCTGTTTGGAGACCCGCTTGAATCCACTATCATCGCAACATATTTCAACCAGAAACGGCGGCTAAATTGGGCGTTCTCTCTTTACCAGTTTCGCGATGACTTCGGTTTTTTCACGGCGAGTGGTGACCAGGGATTTGAGACGCAAATTTTTCGTGGCATAGGAATCGGATCATCATTGCCGTTCAACCTGTTTACACGGATAGAGTTGCGAAATGATTTGGTGTTCGTCGACCGAAATGTCATTGCATTTAATTTTTTCACTGGCCAGACGACCGAAACTAACATCAGCAACTCAATCTACTCCAGCACCAGCCTGGCTTTGGTGCGTGACACCGCATTCTGGGGAATTTCGGCTCCCGTTTCAGGAACCAGGGCGAAATTCAGTGTGCGCCAAAATATAGGCGACGTGAATGGAACGCTGCTATTTGGAGACTACAGGAAATATATTCCTATTCACATCCCACGCGCCTCTATTGCCTACAGGTTGTCTGCCGGGTCAACACACGGCGACAACCGGCTTTTTGGCATCGGCGGACCTTTCACGTTCAGAGGGACGGATTATGGGATCTTGCGAGGAACGAGAGTCGTCTTTCAGAATCTTGAGTTCAGGTTCCCCATGTTCCCGTTTCTCCCGATCCAATACGACTTCCTGACGGCGGTGGCGTTCTTTGATGCGACGAACTTATGGGGAGTGGGATCTTCCTCCGGTGCGGACGAACAAAGTTTTAATTTCAATGATACGTTGACTTCGTACGGTTTGGGTTTGAGATTTAACCTGGGCGGACTGATGGTGCTCAGATGGGATTTTCCATTCAAGCACGAAGATGGAATGCCGGGCACGTTCTTCTCAATTGGGCTTGATTATTAGGCGCTTAGCGCTATACTACTTACTTAGGCCAAATAAGTTTCTTCAATCCCGGCTTACTTCGGTAATTTATTGAAGAACTCGGGAACTCTTTGTAGGAAGGGTCGTAAATAGATATTCGAAAAGAGAGGGTTCCACGATCCTCTCTTTTCTTATATAGAAGATAGAAGAAAGAGCATGTTGAACAGTAGGGAGCAAATATTTTGAAAACTAAAACGCTCATATTTTTGTTGAGTGGCTGTATCCTGACACTATCAATCCTGGTCATTGGCCAGTTTTTCATAAACAGGCAGACGCTGAGTCATTCTCCGGCTCTGCAATTAAAGGTAGCAGAGTTGAAGGCGGTTGCAAGAGTCGACAGCGTTCGTCTCGAAAACATCAAAAGGGTGCTGGCTGTCATCAATCGTTTCAATCCGCGCATGCCAGAGTCGGTCAAGACCGCCATTGCATCCGAAATCAGCGCTGCTAGTATGAAATACGAAAATCTGGACATCGATCTACTGTGCGCGACCATTACGCACGAATCGGCGTTTACGTGGAATCCGCAAGTGATTTCGCCAGCCGGCGCTATGGGACTGATGCAGGTTATGCCAGCCACTGGTAAATTCTTAGCGCGGATTGAGGGTGTTGAGTGGACCACCGCGCAAGAGACGCTTCTCGATCCGGTTATCAGTATTCGACTCGGAAGCAGGTACCTTTCAAGTCTGATCGAGATATATGAAATAGACGGTGGGTTGGCCGCGTATAACGGCGGCGGCAGCATGGCCGCCCGGTGGATTCGCATGAACAAAGCGGACGGCGTTTTGTACGAGGAGACGCAAAATTACGTTCCTGCGGTTCTTTCTCTTTACCAGGAGTTTCGAGAGTTAAATTAGTTTATTTAGTTTAAACGTTGTAAGTCCATTTTCAAAAAGCCTGGTTTTCCCGCCAGGCTTTTTTTGTTCTTATTCGAGTCTTACAACGTACAGCTCTCCGTCTTTCGGGACGCAGACTCTGCCGCCGGAAGGCGAGACCGAAAGCCACGCCGAATCCCTTTGCAGGTCGATTTCCATTAATTTTCCCCGTACGCTGTTTATCCAGAGCCGTCCGTCGATAATGAAATAGAATTTGTCCCCAGATGAAACCAGTTCCGATAGCGCTGATTCCACGCTTGTTTCCAGAACAAGCGTTTCCTCGCCTGTAGAAAGGTCGAGCATTCGAATTCCCATCGCAGTGGCGTCTGCGCTGTTCCTGACGAACGAGTAAACCAGCACGTTTTCACTGGCCATGTATTCACACGAAAGAAGTTCGTTGCGAATGCCAGCCGCCGAGATCCTTTCTCTTTTATCGTCTCCAACGTCGTAGCGCCACACTTCGTAACGGTTTGGCTCTCCCCACTGTTGGCTTGAATCCGCCAGGTACAACAACACTCTGTTGGTTTGCCAATTGAGAACCTGGCACACACCATCTAAGCGCGTGACTCTCAGGAATTCGTTTGTCTTCCTTCGGCCGGAAGTAGAGACCACGAGCACATCCTGCGTCGTGGATTCGTGCATGTCGTCAAAGCCATAATTTGCGTTGAATGCGATATATTTGCCGTCCGGCGACCATATGGGACCGTTTATTTTAAACGCAATTCCCTCCTGTTCAATCAGGGGCGTAACTTTATTACCGGACTTGTCAACCAGTAGCAGATTGTGAACTCTTTCGAACCGGCGATTGACCACTTCCGCCACGAGTGCTATTTTCTCTCCATCCAGGGACCAGGAAAATTCAGGCCTGATGCTTATACGATCGGTACTCTCCACGATGCGGGAATAGGACCCGCCGCCCGTTCCGATGGTGTAAATGCCGGTCGTTGTTTCTCCCTTTTTGAAAAATGCGATCTCCCGTCCTGTGGGTGACCAGTGTGGATAACTGCAACCGCCGCTGGTCGTCAGTCTTTTTTCCTCTGGTCGCACAGATGCGCTATCCACAGTTGCGGAACGTGCGAGTTCATCGCTGTGGCGCGCCGTGAACGCTTCGGCGTAGCCGTATTGCTTTAAATGCGTGAGCACATCGGCGGCTTCGCGGCTTGTCTGGTATGGCCCTACCCTGACTCTGAAAATCGGGTGGTTCATCACGTTTCGATGCGAGGTCACGAAAACCGGAAACCCTGCGTCTTTGAGTTCAAGAAAGCGTTTTTCAGCGTTTGTTTTTTCGGCGAACGCCGCCACCTGGATACTAAACGGGTGTGTTTTCAGTAGAGAGTCTGGTAGCGCGGCGGTCAGAAAAGCCTGATTTTCGGCGTTAGAACCTTGTTTTCCTGCGTCGTCCTTGCAGCCACCCAGAAAGACCGGCAGGGCAAGCACGAGCACCCTCAACCAGGGAGTGTTTTTGTGAATTCGCATAGAATGATTTCAAGTTTAGGGTAGAATGGCCATTACAAGTGACTATCAATTACTGTGCTATACTTCGCATGCGTGCAAGATGTTTCCCCCCGTGAATGCCTTGCTTGATTTTCTTGGCAGAACTCATTACTTTAATTCAACAGATTCCCTGTGTCTGAAAGTCTGAATGGCTAGCCATGGCCTATACCGTTCACCGGGCCAAGATAACAACTGGATTATTTTTGTTGAAAGTAAATGCAAAATCAATCTTGTCAGCGCGAGACCGAATTGCAGCGAGGGTACGCCGTACGCCGCTTGAGGAATCCCTGCATTTGAGCAAACGTTTTGATACAGGAATTTTTCTGAAACTCGAGAACTGGCAAAAGACAGGCTCCTTCAAAATACGTGGCGCTCTAAACAAAATGCTAACTTTGACCCGGAAGGAGAGGCAAAAAGGCGTGGTGACGGCTTCGGCTGGCAACCACGCTCTTGGCGTGGCGCAGGCCGCAGCCTGGCTTGGAATTCGCACCACCATTTTTGTTCCGGAAGGGGCGTCACAAGCCAAAGTGAAAGCGCTGCAAGCTTATGATCTGGACTTGATTCAGCAGGGAGTCGACTACGATGAAAGCGAGGAGTTGGCATGGCAATTTCAAGAGCGGGCGGGTGCAGTTTTCATTCACGCCTTTAGCGATCCCGAAATCATCGCAGGGCAGGGCACCATCGGTCTTGAAATTGTGGACGAGTTACCCGGCGTCGAGACGGTCATCGTGCCCATCGGCGGGGGCGGCTTGATCTCGGGCGTGGCATTGGCCGCGAAGTCGCAGAATGGGGGCGTGAAAGTTCAGGGTGTGCAATCTGAAGCATCTCCTGCCATGTACGATGCGCTGCAAGCCGGGAAGGTGGTGGAATCGCCGGTGCATGAAACCATCGCAGACGGCCTCGCCGGCCGGTTTGTCACGGACCTGACGCTTGGCTTGGTGCAAGAATATGTGGACGATGTCGTTTTGGTTCCCGAACAGGCCATTGCGGACGCAGTCCGGCTGCTTTTCGATTGGGAGCACTTCATTGTTGAAGGATCTGCAGCCGTTTGCGTGGCTGCTTTGTTGGCGGAGAGGGTACGCCCGCAGGGCAAGACAGCCGTCGTCATCACCGGCAGAAATATCGCGCCCGAAACCGTGCGGCAGATTCTTTAGCGCATCAGTTGTGAAGTTTCCTTGTTATTTCTTGATTTTTTGCCCCTCTGTTTTAGATTCGGGTTACAGATTTACAATGAAGTCTTTGAGTCCTAAACTTCCCTTTCGTTTCTGCATCTCTGGTCTAAGTGAAGTATTAATCTGTGTTAACGCCGTATCGAGTTTAGGTTCATATCTATTAGATTAACCCGTTGTGCATATTAAACATCGAAAAAATTATCTTTGCAACTATCTATAATTTAATTAGATAGATAGTTTTTTCAGGTCTAAATAAAACCTTCGGAATGTCATTCCCGCACGCTTTTAGCGGGAATCCATTACCGCTGGCCGGTAGATTCCGGCTTAAGAGATTACCGGAATGACACTTCCAGCCTCGTTTTCGGGTAGATACTAATATGCACAACGGGTTAGATTAGCAAGGAGCGAATTCTATGAGTCCGAAACTGGTCACCATTGAACGTCACATTACGGATACACAGCGCAAGTTTCCACACGCCACCGGTGAGTTTTCGGCGCTGCTGAACGACCTCGCGTTCGCAGCTAAGATAATTGGTAGGGAGGTCAACAAAGCCGGCCTTGTTGATGTGCTCGGGTTTACCGGCGCAACCAACGTGCACGGGGAGGAGGTCAGAAAGCTTGATGAGTATGCAGATGAGGTTATGTTCCGGGCACTTGATCATACAGGTCGTCTGTGCGTGATGGCCTCCGAGGAACGCGAGGACATCATTCCCATCCCAAAGAAGTTCAAGTGTGGCAACTACGTTTTGTTGTACGATCCTCTCGACGGTTCTTCCAATATCGATGCCAACGTCAGCATCGGCACCATTTTTAGTATTTATCGCAAAATTTCAGCCGGCGAGTGTGGAACGCTGGAAGACTGCCTGCAACCGGGTTCGGATCAAATAGCGGCGGGCTATATCATTTATGGTTCCTCAACCATGCTCGTGTTTACCACTGGAAACGGCGTTTGCGGCTTTACCTACGACCCCAGCGTTGGAGAATTTCTTCTCTCCCACGAGAATATTCAGATTCCAAAACGCGGCAAGATTTACAGCGTCAATGAAGGTAATTCAGCGCGCTGGAACGAGGGCATCAAAAAATACGTCGAACATCTCAAGCAGGTAGACGAAGAAACAAATCGCCCGTATTCCTCCCGCTACATCGGTTCACTGGTCGCCGACTTCCACCGTAATCTGCTTTATGGCGGCATTTTTCTCTATCCCGCGGATAAAAAAAGCCCTCATGGAAAACTGCGTCTGGTTTATGAAGCGAATCCCCTTGCCTTCATCGTGCACCGCGCTGGTGGCTATGCCAGCAACGGTGGGCAGAGGATTCTCGATATCAAACCAGAAAGCATTCATCAGCGAACTCCGCTAATCATCGGCAGTTTGGAGGACGTCAAGGATGCGGAGGCGTTTATTCAGGGGAAGAGATAATTCTCACGTTGATCATTCATAAGAGATCACCGCGAGGATGCTAAGATGCAAAGAACAGAAAGCGTATGAATTTTGAGTGTATTCGAATGGGTCGCTTATTCTTCAATGCTTTACGCCTCCGCGCCTTTGCGGTTATGAGATATTGAGCCAAATCGACTTTTTCGCAAGGGGCCTCTTTATGGAAACCTGGAGAGGCCTTTTTTCGTTGTTTAGGATTAAATGTTTACCGTCGACCTGTTTTAGAATATCATTTAGGCGTTTAGAGTATTGCTATCGACACAAGAGTGTCGATAATTTTGTGACTTCTTGCTGCGAACAGAGAAGTGGCAGTGGCACTTGCAGTAGCAGCAAAATCTGAGTTTGGCTGCCACTGCTTCTGCCACTCAATTACCAGCATAGTCTGGTAGTTGAATAGTTTCTTCATGTCCTTCATAGTTTATGAATTTTTCAGGTAAGTTAGAGGATTTTATTTGAGGAAAATATACATTCTAATCGCGGCGTTTGGTCTTGTTGCGGCCGCGGTCATTTTTCAATCTTTCGGCTTCGAATCTACCGGCGAAAACAGCATTGCCCGCGACCCGGATAAATGGCCAACTAAAACAGAGCTGCGCCGGCAGTTCTGGCAGTTGCGCCGGCTCAACCTGGTCTACGCTACGGGCGAACCTGAAACCGCGCCAAGATACGAATTCATCGCACGAAAACTTGCACGCAATTTCAAATGGTTGGAAATTACCGTAAAGGCAGATACGGCATTGACTGTCACCGACTTGGCAGCCTCTCCACTGGTGTTGCTTGGCGGCGCGTTTTCGAACAGCACCATTCATGATATTCTGAGCGGGCTTCCGCTAAAAGTGGTTGAGCGCCGTTTCGAGGTTGAAGGCTTTTTCACCGCCGAGGACAATGACATTCTCCTTCTGGCAAATTACCCCAATCCGTTGCAACGAAACATGCCGGTCTCAATCATCACCGGGGTAAATGACAAAGCCGTGCTCGATTTTGCCGAAGGCCTGGGCCTGTCCTTCATAAGAACAAGCGAGTTTCGCGTTTTTCGGGATGGCAAAGGAATCGTGCTCGGTTTGTTTAAGCAAGAGGACAACGGTCCCTGGACGCTCGATCTGGATGGGTCGCGCAACTATTTGGAAGACTGGCAGTCTGGCATAGAAACTGAGCACTACGCTTTCACCTT
>SMXE01000057.1 GCA_004357015.1 Caldithrix sp. | reverse complement strand
TGCCGCACAGTGGTAAGATTCTATCCGGTGGGCTGGATGCCACCGCGCTCGAGAAACCGAAGCGATTCTTCGGAGCCGCAAGAAACATCGAAGAAGGGGGAAGCCTGACGATCATCGCCACCGCTCTGATAGACACCGGTAGCCGGATGGATGAGGTTATCTTTGAAGAGTTTAAAGGCACCGGCAATATGGAATTGCAGTTGGACCGACGCCTCTCAGATCGCCGCATCTTTCCTGCCATTGACGTGAACCGTTCCGGAACGCGTAAAGAGGAATTGCTGCTCGATAAGTATGAACTGAACCGCATCTGGATCCTGCGGAAATTTTTGGCGGATCTGACGCCCGTAGAGGCAATGGAGTTTCTTCTGCAGCGCATGCAGGGCACCAAGACGAACAAAGAATTTCTCGAGTCGATGCACACGTAAATATGCCGGAACCATGGTCGGCCTTGGTAATAATTTGCTTGCATTTACACCAGATTTTGTCTATACTAAAAATTCGTTTTTTTGAAGCTGAAAACCACGTTCGTGATTTTGTATTAAAGGAGAGAAGCGTGAAACCCGATATTCATCCTGAATATGATTTCGTTGTATTTAAGGACTCGTCTTCGGACTTTTCGTTCCTGACGAGGTCCACTAAGAAATCCGAAGAGTCCATCAAGTGGAAAGACGGCAAGAAATACCCGTTGGTATTGCTTGAAATCACCAGTGCTTCGCATCCGTTTTTTACCGGCAAGCAACAACTCATCGATTCAGCCGGCCGGGTTGAGAAGTTCATGAGAAAGTATGGCCTGCAGGAAAAGGATGAGGCCAAAAAGGTTGAGGAAAAGAAAGCTGACAAAAACAAGTCTGAGCCTGCAGTTGCGGAGGAGTCTAAAGAGGCTCATACTGCGGCGAGTTCTTAGTTGCATTATTCATAATTTCAAACGGAATGTGCGCCTTCTGAGGTCCATTCCGTTTTTTGTTTTGTAGGGTAGCCAGGAAGGACGTATGGAAAAACAACAAATTCAGATTGGTGGACAAGCGGTTATCGAAGGCGTTATGATGCGTTCTAAGGAGGGCTATTCCATAGCCGTGCGCAGAAAAGATGGCAGTATTCTGGTGCGTAAAAAACCGTTCGTTTCCATCGCGCATAAGTACAAGATTTTCTCTTTGCCCATTTTCAGAGGCGCCTTCGTCTTGATTGAATCGTTGGTGATCGGCATCAAAGCCCTTACTTTCTCCGGAGATGTGGCAGTGCAGGATGAGAAGCTGAGCGAATCAGGCAGTGAGGATTCTTTCAACACCAATTCTGTTCCTAAGAAAAGCATCTGGGCGAATTTGTGGCTGGCAACCTCGGTCGCCTTTTCGTTCGCGCTAGGCTTGTTCATTTTCTTTTATGTGCCGTTGCTGGTCACAGAATTCATCGGCGCTGAAACCGGCTTCTGGTTTAATTTGATCGACGGGATTTTGCGTCTGAGCATGTTCCTGCTTTATCTTGGCTTGATCACGATGATGAAAGATATCCGCCGCGTGTTTGAATATCACGGCGCTGAACACAAGAGTATCTTCGCATTTGAGACCGAAGCCGACCTGACGCCATTGGTGGCGAAATCAATGACAAGATTTCATCCGCGATGCGGCACGAGTTTCCTGTTGATTGTCATGCTGGTCAGCATTTTTGTTTTCATGTTCCTGGGCAAACCGGAAACTGTAGGCGACAGGTTCATTCGACTTGCGTTTATTCCGCTTATCGGTGGCATTTCCTACGAGTTGATCAGGCTTTCCAGTGCCGGCAGGCAAAAGAAGTTCTGGCGGATGATCATTTTGCCCGGCTTGTGGCTGCAAAAGCTAACCACCAAGGAGCCGGATGAAAATCAACTGGAGGTGGCGATTGTGGCGTTGAAGACCGCGCTTGGCATGGATATTTCGGATCATCCGACGGTTGTGTTTGAGGGGCAGCCACAGTTAGAAAGACAAACTAAGGGCTAAGTATCAGCGGCCCGGAGAAATATGCTCAATCAGTTAAAAAAAATTGAAAACCGTTACGACGAACTTTGTCAGCTTCTCATGCAGCCGGACATCGGGCAAGACCCAAAGCGGCTTGCCGAGGTTGCAAAGGAAAAAAGCAGCCTCGATAAGACCATCGAAAAATATCATGAGTACCGTGAAGTTCTGAAGACGATCGAGGAAGACCAGGAGGTGCTGGCAGAGGATAGCGATGAGGAGTTGAACGAGCTGGCGGAGTTAGAGTTGCAAGAGATGGAAGGTAAAAAACAGTCGCTTGAAGAAGAACTCCGGTTTATGCTCTTGCCGAAAGATCCAAACGATTCCAAGAACGCGATCATTGAAATTCGAGCGGGCACCGGCGGCGATGAAGCCGGCATTTTTGCCGGCGATCTGTTTCGGATGTACTCGCGGTTTGCAGAAAGACAAAAGTGGAGTGTGGACGTTTTGAGTTCCAGCCCGCAAGGCATCGGTGGTTTCAAGGAAATTATTTTCATGCTGAAGGCAGAGAATGTTTGCGGCGTGATGAAATACGAAAGCGGCGTACACCGCGTGCAGCGCGTTCCCAAAACAGAGACCAGCGGCCGCATCCACACTTCTGCGGCGACGGTGGTTGTGTTGCCGGAGGCTCAGGCGGTCGAGATCGACGTCGCCCCGAACGAACTCAAGATCGATGTTTTCCGCTCTTCGGGACCGGGCGGACAAAGCGTGAACACCACCGATTCTGCCGTGAGAATCACCCACATTCCCACCGGCATGGTGGTAACCTGCCAGGACGAAAAATCGCAGCACAAAAACAGAGCGAAAGCGCTAAAGGTGCTGCACGCCCGGCTGTTTGAAAAGAAGCAGCAGGAGGAGCAGGCCAAACTGGCCGAGAGCAGGCGGTCCATGGTGAGCACTGGCGACCGCAGCGCCAAAATCCGGACCTACAATTTTCCACAAGGCCGCATGACGGACCACCGCATTGGACTGACCTTGTACCGGCTGGAGGAAATTCTAGACGGCGACCTACTGGAAATCACCGAACAACTTCGATTGGCTGACCAAGCTGAAATGTTGAAGAATGCAGGATGAGTGCAACCACTTTCGGTTCACGCAAGACCCATTCCATCCGTGTGCTTCTGGATGAAGCCGTCGAACGCCTGCTTGCACACGGCGTAGAAAACCCTACACTAAACGCAGAGAGACTCCTGTGTCAGATTTTCGGAATCAGACGCGTGGATCTCTATGTAGAAGCTGAACGCGTGTATGCATTTGAATTCGCCCAGGAGTTTCGATCTCTTGTGGCGAGGCGGTGCGCCGGTGAGCCTTTGCAATACATAGTTGGCGAAACGGAGTTCATGTCGCTGCCCTTCAAAACCGATCGCCGGGCGCTGATCCCGCGACCGGAAACGGAAATCCTCGTCGAGCACGTTTTGTGTTGGTGTAAAACCCGTTCCGCCGGTTCGAAAACAGTTAAGATGCTTGAGATTGGCGCGGGGTCAGGGTGCATTGCTGTGAGTCTTGCTAAGTACCTGCCCGCTGCACAGGTTTTGGCTGTAGATGTGACCGAGGAAGCGCTGAGTCTGGCGCGTGAGAATGCCCGTTTGAATGGCGTTGCGAATCAGGTTGAATTTATGCAGGCGGATTATCTTGACGATCATTTTGCGCCGACGCTTGGCCAAAAGTTTGATGCTGTCGTTTCCAACCCGCCTTATGTTTCGCTTGAAGATTATTCTCAATTGCCGGCAGAGATAAGGGAGTTTGAGCCGGAAATCGCCTTGCACGACGGCGGTGATGGCACGAGCTTTTACCGCCGGCTGACAGAGGCTGCGCCGGCTGTTTTGCGCAAAGGCGGTTTGCTGGCTGTAGAAGTGGGCTTGGGACAGGCGCGGGCGGTGGAATCATTGTTCGACCGGAACGGCTTTAGGCGGATTACCTCCCTGGCCGATCTAAATGACATCAAGCGCGTTGTAAGCGGTGAGTGTGGCAGGTATTTTTGAATCTGATACTGAAGAATTACGGAGAATTAAATGCTCAAGGCAACAGTTTTTCGTGAATACGACATTCGTGGCATCGCAGACGAGGATCTGGTCGACGAGAATATTGTTTCGCTTGGTAAAGGTATCGGCACTTTTCTCAGCCGGCAGGGGGCGAAGTCGCTTGTGATTGGCCGGGATATCCGTCTTTCGTCCGAGCGTCTCAGGAACGCCCTGATCGAGGGTCTCCTTTCAACCGGCGTTAACGTCATCGACGTCGGTGTCTGCCTGACGCCTGTGCAGTACTTTGGCATCATTCACCTCGACGCCGACGGTGGGGTAATGATTACGGGCAGCCACAATCCTATCGAATACAACGGCTTTAAAATCTCGAAACGCGGCGTGGCGCCGGTTTACGGTGAGGAGATTCAGGAAATCCGCAAGTTGATTGAAGGGGAGGACTTTGAAACCGGGTCCGGCGAGCTGGTCAAGAAGGATGTTATTTCGGATTACGTCGATATGATTAAATCGAAATTAAATTTCGGCAGAAAGCTGAAGCTTGTCATTGACGCCGGCAACGGTACGGCTGGCATTCTGGCGCCACAATTGTGGCGCGACCTGGGGTGCGATGTGGTTGAGCTGTACTGCGAACCGGACGGCACCTTCCCGAACCATCTGCCCGATCCCACCGTGCCGAAGTACGTGGTCGATTTGCAGAAGAAGGTGCTGGAGGTCGGAGCGGATGTTGGTATTGGCTATGACGGCGACACAGATCGCGTCGGTGTAATCGACGAGAAGGGGCGGATGATTTTCGCTGACAAGCTCATTGCGATCTTGATCCGCGAAGTTTTGCAGAAGCATCCCGGCGGCAAAATCGTCTTCGACGTGAAGTGCTCACAGGCATTGCCTGAGGAGATCATCAAATTCGGCGGCGAACCCGTAATGTACAAAACCGGGCATTCGCTGTTGAAGGCAAAGATGAAGGAATTGCAGTCGCCGCTGGCCGGTGAAATGTCAGGCCATATTTTTTACTCGGATGATTTCTTCGGTTTCGACGATGCAGTCTACGTTTCCGGACGGTTGCTGCGGATTATGTCAAACACCGATAAGACGCTTGCCGAACTGGTTGACGAAATTCCGTCATTCGAATCGACGCCAGAAATTCGCATTGAAGCCACAGACGAGGACAAGTTCAAGATTGTCGCCGAGCTGTCGGAGCACTTCAAACGCTCTTACGAAACCATCGATATCGATGGCGCGCGCGTGTTGTTTGGCGACGGCTGGGGTCTGGTCCGGGCTTCGAACACACAGCCCGTGCTGGTCTTGCGGTTTGAGGCGCGTTCAAAAGAACGTCTGGCAGAGATTATCGAGATTTTCAAGAGTAAGCTGCGCGAATATCCCTCGGTGAAGTTTTCGGACAGCGATTTTGAGATCGCTTAGCGTATTCTTCACGCACAGAATCTACAAACACGCTATCCCGGTTTTTTCTGAATTGATTTGACGACCGTTCTTGTTTACTTACTTAGTGTACATCCAGAAAGGCAGAATTTTCTTGTCATTCCGGTTGTTTGCGGATGGACACTACTTAAACGACGACGCAACCGACGTTCGTGAAACAAACGCGCGTGTCAGTCTGTTGTGTTAAATGAGCGTCTCATGAGTGACAATTAATTACAATTATTTGCCTTGAAATTGTGCTTGGAATCGTGTAAGTTGATTCTCGATCTG
>SMXE01000056.1 GCA_004357015.1 Caldithrix sp. | reverse complement strand
TGTAAGTCGACTACACAAGGGCGGGTCCGGCTCAACAGCTTTGGAAAGAACTTCCTGCAAACACGCGAGGACGATTTCGACTACTTCGTGCTGGCGACAAATGGCACGATTACGCCGCACGCCTTCTACGTTACCCATGAAGCCTTCAAGGCCGAAGGTATTGAGTTCATCGTTGTTGACGAATACCGTCTGAGGCATTATCTCAACACCCAGAATGTATCTCTCCGTCTTTCCTTCAAGGAGCCAGTAGCCCACGACGATATTGTTATTGAATATCAGACCGGGAAGCGCGAAATCGATGACACTATCGCTATCGACATTTTTTTGTGGGTTCGGAACTATACCGATTCTGTTCAACCGTGCAGGCTTTTTCTGCAGAGCGACACCAACTGGTCGATCCGGCAACCGGACAGAACCTTTTTCCTTGACCCCTTCGCTTCACAATCGTTCAAGATCAGAGCAACGCGTGAGTATAATGATGGTCGCCAGCAACTCAGAATCGGGCTCAAACTTAACGAGACGTTCAGAACCCTGACGATTGCTGCGAAAACGCTAATGCTCGACTTTGTGCCACGCCTCTTTGGTATACAACATCACGCAGCGATCCGTCAAATTGTTGAACTGCTGGATGAAAACCAGGGCCTCTCTATAGTCAGCATCACAGGAGAGGCGGGAACGGGAAAAAGCCGGGTCGTTGATGAGATCATCGAACGGCGGCAGGCAGGCAACATCAAATACGTACGCACCTATTTTGAGAATGGAAACCCCGAGAAAAGCCTAAAGCGATTTGTGGAGGGGGTGGATCGGGCTTTCGGTACCACCTACCTGCAAAGCGTTGCCGAATGGAGCCTAGACGAGGCACTGGTGCATATTGTAGAAGATTTGCATTCGGATTTCTTTTCCGCGGTGTTCATTTTTGAAGATTTGCATCATGGAGACGAATCTATTTGCCAGGCGTTCAAATCGCTGCTCTCGGCCGCTCGGAATGCCCGCTCTCCACTCTGCATCATCCTAACCGGACGCAACGACTTTACCTTTCCGAACGACAACTATTTCTCGCTCCTCGACCTGATCAAGTTTCACGAAGCGCAAAGCATGTTGCACTATTTCGAACTTACAGCGCTTTCGGACAGGGAGACGCGAGATCTCATTCGGAGCACTATTGAGAACATTCCAACTACCGCACTGGACAAAATCCATCAGATCAGCATGAACGTTCCATTCAACGTCATGCAATGTGTAGAGTATCTGCTTGAAACGGAACTGGTCAAAATCAAGAACAGAAATACGGTTGGCATCCCAAACATACAAAAGTTTGCAGCCAAGGCCTATATACCGGATTCCATGGAAGACATCTTCAGGTATAGGCTCAGGTCTTTGGAAACGCTGAGTTTTGGAGAGCAGATCAAAGACTTTTTGTTCATAGCGGCCTTCTTTGGTTTCCAGATCCCACTTGAGGTCAAAGACCTGGCCTTCGACGGCTTACCGCAGGACCCTATCAATGCAGTCTTGACGGGTCGCCGGTTCATCAAAAATGTAGCCGGGGAAGCGGTGCAATGGTATCATGAAAATCTTTTGCTCTTTTTCAGCAAGCTGCTTGAAGAGAACGGCTTGGCTCGACGCTACGCAAACTACCTTCTTAATCGTCCGGCTCTATTCTTAGCACTCTCTCCTCTCGATAGAGGCAAGGTAGCTTGTCTGGCAGGGAATTATGAATTGAGTCTCGATTACTTGAGACCCATTACCGACGCTATCACACGGATCGACAACTTCAGTTCCGAAAATTTGGAGGCGCATTATTTCAAATACCTCAGGTATGTCTTCCAGGCGCTCTGGACGAATGATCCTGCGAACGGGCTTCTGGTCAAGGTCATCCTGGCACAGGCCTACATGGGGGTTCATAATCTTCCCTTGCTTCAAGGTGTAGCCGCATGCCGAGAGGCCCGTGCCAAGTTACCAATGCTTGCCCTTGAGGACGATGAGCGTGAGGTTCTTAACAACTCGATTAAACAGCTCGAGGCCCACGCCCACATGAACATCGGCTGGATTAGGCAAGCCAAAAAAGCGATGCTGGAGATCGAGTGTAGGATCCAGCTTTCTCCTGTGCTACAAGCTCAACACGATCTTAAATTCGATCTCTACAACCGTCTCCAGGATCTCTACCGCTACTACAACCACCTTTTGCTTGCTGAAGACTACGGGAAACTTGCCGAAATTGAAGCCGTGGAGGCTACCAATCCAAAACTTATGGCCGTTCACCTGATCGGCACGGCGGTGCTTTACACGTACAGGGACCTTGAGCGGTGTCTTCGGCTCTCAAAAGAGGCTTTCGATTTCACGATGGCCCATGGGACCGAACGACATCAATGCCTTGCTGAACTGGGCCTACGCGCAACCGAACTGGCCCGGTATCAACGAGATCGGGAGAAGCTTCAGGAAATCAGTGACTGCGGGTTGCAGATCCTTGAGATGTGCATCGCGAACAACTATTCCTCAGCGATCCCACGCGTCTACTTGTTGCTTGCAACTTCCTATTTTCTCTTAGGACTAGAGGATCCTGCAAACCGAGAACGGGCGAAGCGATTTGTAGAACTGGGGATTAATGCAAGCGTGAAATATGGCGTTGGCCATTACATATGGCAGTTATATAACATGAGCGCCATCCTTTCCGCTTACGAGAAGCAGCCAGCAGAAGTGATTTTTAAGCAGTTCAACACGGCGATCGACTACATTCGCTCCGCCGATCTATTGTTTGTTGGAAACGGGGATTTTTGCTGCGCAAACCTAATCGTCATCAGCAACTTCATTTTGTTTCTTGATCGCTATGATACCGAAGAAAGCGTGTACGACTTCCTTCGCACCCTCCGCTTTTACCGGGACAATGAAGTGAAGACCAAAGAAGATTACATCTCTATGATGGAGACGGTGCGGCAAAATCGAGTCCTTTTTCAACATGAGCAATCACCAGCCTTGCTGTTTGACGAAACGACTGGCTATAGTCTGTCTGTATTTTGAGCTTTATCGACCAGGAATCGTTCGAGGGCGAGCACATCAATTCCTGTTGAAAGGAACGTGGAAATGGCGTCGTGAGGCGTTTCCACTATAGGCTCGCCAGCTACGTTGAATGACGTATTCAACAGCACAGGCACACCGCTCAGCTTCTCGAATTCTCGAAGCAGGCTGTGCACGAAAGGATCCTTCTCTCTTGAGATGGCTTGCACACGGGCTGTGTTGTCCACGTGCGTGATGGCTCCCAAGAGGTCTCTATACGCCGGCCGCACTGTTGCAGCTAACAGCATAAAAGGAGAATCCTGCTTCAAGTCGAAGTATTTATGCTGGTCCTCCCATGTTACGACCGGAGCATAGGGACGAAATACCTCACGAAATTTTACGTGAGCGTTCAGGTGCTGCTTCATATCTGGTCGGCGCGAGTCTGCCAGAATGCTGCGATGACAGAGTGCACGGGGACCCATCTCAGAACGCCCCCTCAAGATTCCCACAACACGCCCGCGGCCGAGTTCCATGGCCAGCACCTGGGCCATCTCGAGATCTTCTAACTCGCGATACTTTAGATTAAAGTTCTCAAGCGAACGCCGAATACTCGAAGAGGAATGGGATAAGCCGAGAAACGGCAGGGAACTAGATGTACGCTTGGGGGGACCACAGGCCTGAAGATAGGCCCCAAAGGCTGCTCCGGTGGATTGCCCGTCGTCTCCTGCAGCCGGGACGATATGCACCCGCTTAAATAGGGCGTGTTCGATGAGCTTGTGGTTAGCTACGCAGTTCAAAAAAAGGCCACCTGCAAGGCAGAGGTTTTCGAGGTTAAACCGATCTCGAAGATCGGCCACGATCTGGATCAGTGCGTGTTCCACAAACGCTTGAACGGTGCTTGCGAGATTGGCGCGTTCACGTCGCACAAAGTCCGGATAAGAGAGTCCACTAGCAAGCTTGAGATCGTGGATCTTATCAAGAAGGTCCTGGCATCTAAGCGAATAAGATAGCCCGCGTCCTCTGAAATCGTAACTCCTCACGTCAATCATAGGTCGGCCATAGGAAGACAGTCCCATGGTTTTCCCACACTGGAAATGGCTGAACCCGAGCAAGTTTGTGAACTGCTCATACTTCTTGGCAATGCTTATTTCTTTCTTCCGGTCAGTCTCATTCATCAGTGCATAGTTGTAGAGGAAAGGCCTGCTGGGGAGGTCCAGAATAACCTCGTGGAGTCGTTTCTCGACTTCATAAATTTCTTCGCCGTCTGCCACGAATACGCTCTCTGCCTCCAACTTGTCTCCGACAGCATCCCCAGCTCCGTCTGCAATAAACAATAGAGCCCGGTCAAAATCAGAGGTGTAATACGTGGATAGCGCGTGGGCCAGATGATGACTTACGCCGAAGAAATCTATGTTCTGTAGGTTGTAATACGCACAAAAGATGTCCTTAAGCTCAGGGGTAAATCGGTCTACTTCAACATTTACATAACTGACTCCGACGGCAGCCAATTCGGTTACCTTGAGACCACAGTAGTTGAGTAAGGCGTCGATAGTTTCAAAAGGAATATCGGGGAATTCGGAGTGTTTTATGCGATCTAGGCGATCCTGGGCAAGATGGGCGAAAAGAACTCCATTCTTGACGATGGATGCCCCCCGATCATGACCAATATGAATGCCAAGCGTATAATATTCTTGGGGCATGATAATATCTAGTTATCCATACTTTTTGCTGAAAAGACGGCCCCGTGTATTGGCGCTACATATGACTTCCTTGAGGATACGATCGCTGACGTGCGTATAGATTTGCGTGGTGGCGATGCTGTGGTGGCCGAGTAGTCTTTGCACGAAGCGAATGTCTACTCCAGCTTCGAGCAAGTGGGTCGCACAAGAATGGCGAAGCATGTGTGGCGTAATCCGGCGGGGAAATTTGGCAGCTTCACCAGCTTCACGAATCAGCTTGCGGATGAACTGCGTTGTTGCCGAGCCCCCGCGCGAATTAATCAGCAGGGTATCGTTTTTCGGCGAGCGGAGAGAACGCAAGATCGCGTAGGTAACAATGAGTTTGATGAGCTCGGTATCAGCGATGTATACTTTTCGGTCACGATCCCCTTTTCCTCTAATATGGATGACCCCCTCATACCGGTCCACATGCTCATGTTTGATGGCAACGAGTTCGCCGACTCGAATCCCGGTGGCAAAGAGTAGTTCTAAGGCCAGGAGTGTAGTCAGGTGGTTGAACGCTCGCCCCGACAGATCTTCGGGAAGCTCTTCGAAATCGTATATCTCTACCGAACGCAATCCGAGTGCTCGCGTCGGCGCGTAAAACAAGTTGTTAAGCTCCCGGACGCTGAGGCTGCACGGCAGGCGTTTAGGAAGTCGAATCTTGAGATCCAGGTAACGAAATGGGCTAGCGGTTATGATTTCTTCTGTCTCTAACCAACGAAACATGGACTTCAGGCAGGCCATCCGTCGTTTGACGCTGGTCTCTTTCAAGCCGCGTTCATCAAAGAGATATTGAAGGAAGGCCCGTATGTGCTCTCGGTTGCATTCCAAGACCGAAGAATCACTCTCAGGATGACGTTCCAGGAAACGTCGAAAATCGGCTAAGTCAGTAGCATAGGCCCGTAAGCTGTGTTTGGAGAGATTTCGTTCGAGCCGGCAGTGTTCCAGGAAGTGGTGGCAAGCAGAGTTGGTTTGCACGTTGTCTCTGATTTGACTCGGTGTCGTGTCTTGGCCCGATGTGGGTTCAGGTTACAGGGCGCCGACCAAGCCCATTTAAATCCGACAGGATCAAGAACTGCTGGTGGGAAGGAGAAGCATACTGCGAGGGTGAGGTCACCACGGCGTCTTGGTTGTTCGAGCGAAGCAATATAATACCCAGAGCCGTCAGTCTGTACTACCTACCGTGGGTTGGCAGACGCACGCCCCTCATCTATACCCTGGATCCGTGAGTACGGGATCGTCTTGCTTTCCACTTTTCGTCGTCAGTCAGCCCTCGCCTCGCGTGTCCTGGTGGGCATTCAACCATCGCTTGTTGGCCTGCACGACCGATGTCTCAACCGGGCCGGGATCCGCCAGTACCGTCTAAGCAGGCGGTCCTTCTCGACATCCCACACAAGACGATACCCACTCGATACAACGCGATAGCCCAACGGGCGGTGGCCCACGTGCCAACTACACGCTACCATCAATTCGAGGTGTTGCAGCAACCGCG
>SMXE01000055.1 GCA_004357015.1 Caldithrix sp. | reverse complement strand
CTTGTGGTTGCTTTTCGCAACCGCGGCGTGCAACGTATCCTCGGCAATGGTATCGATCTCGAAAGTCGTATCTCCGCTGAACGCCGTGTGGCTGGTTGTTTTTATGCCCGGCTGGTTCAGGTGCGGCTGCAACGCCTCTCTTATTCCTTGCGCAATATCCTTTATGAATTCAAACTTCAGCTTGGACATCAAACACCGTCAGTTCTGCAAACCGCTTTTTATGAAATCGATATTCTTTATGGCCGTCGGATCAACCCGGTTCAATATCGCTAGGTAGAAGCTGGTCATGTCGCCCAAAAAAATTAGCGAAAAGATGCGCGCCATGACGGCGTCGCCCCGGCTCTCAACCTCAATCACCGTTCCGCTCTGTTTTTCGATGATCGTGCGGGTCAATGCCATTCGCTTCTGTACGCGGTCGTGATCTTCTTTGTCCCTCAAATAGATCGCCTGGAAATTCTTGTTGACGTTAGCAAGCGGACCCCAGCCGACGACCTCATTGTGGTTCAGCTCCGGGAATACGTTGCAAAATGCCAGCACCTTGCTGTTTTCGCTGAACTGGCCTTTCCAGCGCATTGCCACTGCCTCAAACCTATCGACAGAAGCGAAGATCAGCGGAATTTTGTTCTGCAATTTTCGGGCGATTTCTTTGGCCAAATTGGCGTCAGATTCCGGGCTGTACTCTGATCTCAGTTTTTCAAGCAAATCGATGGTTTCCTGAATCTGGGCACTCGGGTCAGGAATCAGACCTGAAGTGTGCAAGGTGTAGATCAGCGGAACCGCGAGGTATCCCAGCGCCGAACGCGGCGGCGCGCCACCCGGAATAGAAATCACGGCGTGTCCGCTCCTTTTTGCCTCTTCGGAAAGCGTTCCACCGGAGGAGATGCAAACTATCTGCGCCTTGCGTTCGCGGGCCTCACGATACGAGGATAGTGTCTCCTCCGTCTTGCCTGAGTAGCTTGAAATGATGACGAGGGTGTTTTCATCCACAAAATTGGGGACGTTGTAGTACCGATTTACAATATACGGAATTTTCAGCGCGTCAGCAAAACACATGCGCGCTACATCGCCGCCGATGGCAGAGCCGCCCATGCCCGCCACGCACACGTTTCTTATTTGTTCGCTTTTGATATCCAGGCTGGCAGCGCGGGCAATTTCATCTGCTGTCTGCATCTGCTGTGGAAACGAGAGAATGCGATCGAGCATGCCATCCGAATCGAATTGTTGAATTTCCTGTCGTGTCAGTTCACTCATATTTTGTTTGGTTGCGGGTTAAGTTTTTATGTCCTTAAACTTTTGTCGCATGACTTTCGTCATAAAGCGCTCCACCTCCGAAGCTTTACTAAACTCCAGCGCCTTGTTGGCGACTCGCACTGCTTCTCGATAATCGACTGACCGAATGATTTTCTTGATTTCAGGCACAGAAGTAGGCGTGACGCTGAATTCGTCCAGGTCCAGCCCCAGCAAAATCAGCGTGGCGAGGGGGTCGCTGGCCATCTCGCCGCACATGCCCACCCAAACACCCTCCTGGTGGCCGGCGGCGATGATTTGTTTAATAGCCCGCAGAACAGCCGGATGCAGGTGTTTGTATAGATATGCAATCCTTTCGTTGCCGCGATCGACAGCGAGCAAATATTGCACAAGATCATTTGTGCCGATGCTGAGAAAGTCCACCTCTCTCGCGATTTTGTCGGCCAGGAGCGCCGCCGAAGGCACTTCGATCATCACGCCCAATTCCACGTTCTCATCAAACGGGATTTTCTTCTTGCGGAGTTCGGACTTCGCACGTTCGAGCGCAGCTTTGCACTCGATGATTTCCTCCAGCCCTGAAATCATTGGCAGGAGGATCTTCAGGTTGCCATGCTGGCTGGCGCGCAACATGGCCCGAAGCTGAACCTCGAAAATGTCCGGACGCTCAATAGAAATCCGGATGGCCCGCCAACCCAGGAAGGGATTCTCCTCAGGTGGAATGGTGAAGGACTTCGGCTGCTTGTCGCCTCCCACATCCATAGTTCTGACGATGACAGGCTCCGGCGTCATCTTTTCAACGATTTTCTTGTACTCGTGATATTGCTCATCTTCCGTCGGTAACGCGCTTCCTGCCAGGTAAATGTAATCGGTCCGGTAAAGTCCTATGCCGCGCGCGCCATGCGTCTTGGCGGACTCTACTTCGTCTGAGAACTCGAGATTTGCCGAAAGCTCTATCTCCTTACCATCCAGAGTGATACAGGGCAGGTCGCGAATCTCAGCCAGCCGGGTCTCGATATCGTAATACTTCTCCCGCAGCTTGCGATAGTGCTGAATTGTCTTCTCATCCGGGTTGATGAGCACATGGCCTTTGCTGCCGTCGATAATGATTCTGTCCCCTTCGTTCACTATTCGGGCAATTCTTCGCAGGCCAACCACCGCGGGCACTTCCATTGACCTGGCCATGATGGCGACATGGGTCGTGCGGCCGCCGAGGTCCGTGGCGAACCCCCGCACTTTGTGGCGATCCAGCTTAACCGTGTCCGAGGGCGTGAGATCGATGGCGACGATAACTGCTGAGCCCTCAAGCTTGTTGAGATAGTCGGTTCGGTCGCCCTGAATATGTTTTATAACGCGTTTTTTGATGTCTTTGAGGTCGGGAATACGGCTTTGAAAAAAGTCGATCGAGCTATCGTCCAGTGTGTGTTGAAACTTTTCCATGGTATCGTAGAACGCGTGGTCAGCACTCTTGAACTCGCGCTTGATGCTGCTGATGGTTTCTTCGATGATGAGACTGTCTTCGAGCAGGAGCTGGTGCACGTCGAAAATTTTGGCGTTCTCTTCGCCGATTCTATGTGCAACGCGCGTTTGCAGCGTCCTCAGTTCGAGCTTTGCCTTGGCTACCGCCTGCTTGAACTTGTCAATCTCGCCTTCGATCTGAGACTCATCGATAACGGTTGGCTCGATCTTGACGGCTTCGTCTTGCAAAACGAACACTTTGGAAATGGCGATCCCCGGCGAAATGGGAATCCCTTTCAGCAGGTAAGCGCATTTGATGTTGTTCTTGTGATTCTCCACTCTTGCGATCAAAAGTTAGTCTTCATTAAACTTGTTATTGAAAAGCTCAACCAGCGCTTTCAGCGCATCCTTTTCATCTTCGCCTTTAACGGTCAGCGTAAGGCTGCTGCCCAGTTCTGCCGCCAGCATCATCACCCCCATGATGCTTTTGCCGTTGACCTCGTGCTCGTCCTTTTCAACAAAGACATCGGACTTGAACTTGGTCGCGGTTTGAACGAAAAGTGCCGCCGGGCGTGCATGCAAACCCATCTTGTTTTGGATCGTAACTTTTTTCTGCACCATCTTATAAATCATCTGATTACGACTACATCTCGGCGTGCCCGAGTAGCCCCCCGAATACCGCACAGGCAATGAGCAACACCGTCAAAGCAACAGGCACCGGTATTTTTATTTTCAGAAGGATGAACATGCCAACTATACCGCCTACGAATCCCGCGATTTGAATAGGATCATCCACGATGGCCGACCTGGCCGCCACGACAAACGCCAGCCCTGTCGCCAGTGCCCCGACTCGCAGTAGGTCATGGCTGCGTTTGTGCAGTTTTTTCAGCGAAATTTCCTTCGTGATGTCAAAACCCAATCTGTATCCTGTCACGACGCCCTTGAATCGCATAAAGAGGTGCGGGATATTGTAGGTGACTAAAAAAACCACCGCACCTGCAACGCCCCAGTACATTGCTACCATCCACCCCAGCAAAGCAGTTAGCGGTCTTAGTCGTTCCCAGAACAGTTGATCTCCGATAGCAGCCAGGGATTGGCTCATTCTGCTTTTGAAGCGCTCGTGTTGCCTAAAAGCTGGTTTTTCTGCTGTTAGCGCTTCCTCTTCCAGCCTCATTACCGCACCGATAAGCCAGCCGGCCATGTACGGATTTGTGTTAAAGAAAGTCAGGTTGCGTTTTAGAAAAAGCCGCCGCTCCTTCGCGCTTTTCAGCATTTTTCGTGCGAACGGAATAAGGGCAAAACAAAATCCCAGGCTGAGCATTCTCTCGTAACTCCACACAGCCTGAATGTAGAAAGAACGCACGGCTGCCCGCACCAGGTCAAAAACCCCCAACCGCATTTTGCTACCTTCCTCCCACCAGAAACATAACACTCGCTCCCACAAGCAAACCCGTCAGAGCAAACGGAATCGTTTTTTTTCTGACAAGGAGGTGGGCAACAGCGCCGAGACCGGCCCCCAGAAGCACGGGTTGCACGAGATAAAGAGCGCGCTCCACCCCCACCGGCACAAACGTAAGGAGCTGCGGCAACAGCAACTTCCCAATAAGCAAGAAAGCGCCCGTGGTCAAAATTCCAAAAGCAATGGCATTAACGATCCCGGCATAGTGTAAGGTGGAAATGCGCCTGAGATCACCAGCTTCGGCAGCGAGGTCAGCCTTTCCCATCAAGTAGGAGTTTGTGCGTCGCAGCCAGTTTACCAGTGGAATCAGCGCGACACTTGTGGCCAACGAAAAGAGCAGGCAACTCAACAGCACCAGGTTGGGCAATTCTGAAAAAGTCGAACGCAGCATGATTGCCATCCCGGCGCCGACATACGAGCCGACACCGCCGAAGGAAACCTTCGCGCCGCCCACGGGCAGCTCCGCCAGAAACGGCAACTGCAACAGGATGCCGAACCTTAAGCCCAACTCAACATTTCCCAACACTGCGCCTGCAAGCGGACACGCCACCAACGGCTGCGAGAGCATGGACTGCCATGCCGCATCCACATCAGTTGAAATGATGCCGCCTAACAGGCACAATAGTAGTATGTCTGTTACCATTGCAGCGTTATGCCTAAGCGTTTCGCGTTGAAATATAGCTTACAAGCTCGAAAAGGGCAGATCGTTCAGGCGTCTTCCGCAGCGTGTCAAGGTTGCTTTGGGCCGATGCCAGAAACTGACTCACCGCTGCCTTTGCAGCATCGAGCGAACCTGCCTTTTGAAACAGCGCTCTTACTTCTCTTATTTCTATTTCGCCGGTGTTCGAATCCGAAAGTATTTCAGCCAAACGCACCCGGCCGGCAGAATCTGCGTGACTGAGCGCATGAATTACGAGATAGGTCTGTTTCTTCTGCTGCACATCACTGCCGAAAGTTTTGCCCAGAGTCTGCTCATCAGATGTGATATCCAGCAAGTCATCTTGAATCTGAAAAGCGCAACCAAGGTTGTCTGCAAACTTGCCCATGGCCGCCACTTCATCTTCACTGCCGCCGCCAATGATAGCGCCAATCCTCGCGGAGATGTTAAGCAAGCCCGCCGTTTTTTTTTTGATCATTTCGAGATACTCATCCGGAGAAACAGTCTCCTGACTCTCAAAAGCCAGATCCAGCGCCTGGCCTTCGCAAACGGTGATGACGCCTTCGTTAAAAATGTTCGCTATATCGTGGAATCGGTCGGAGTGGGTACGGAACAAGATTCGGTATGACAATGCCAAAAGTCCGTCTCCGGCAAGAATAGCGACATCAGGCGCCCATTTTTTGTGGACCGTAAGCCGGCCACGGCGCGTATCGTCGTCATCCATGATGTCGTCGTGAACCAGAGTAAAATTATGCAACAGCTCGATCGCAATGGCCGCCTCCCACGCTTTTTTGACGCTGCCCGACACGGCCCGACAGGCTAAAAGCAGCAAAACGGGACGAATTCGCTTACCGCCGCCCTCAAGGACATACTGTATCGGTTCATAGAGCAGTGAAGGTTCCTGCTCGTCTACCAAATGGCGCAAACGGGCGTGGATCTCTTCCCGCCATTCCTGCAAAAGAAGCTTGAATTGAGCCTCCACTCTTTGCTTACGAACCAGTCCTGTTTGTCAAATTTCGAATGTGTGCTAACCTTTTTTTTAAAAAAAAGATAGGCAAATCTTGCCATATAAACAAGGAAAAGTTGGGAGTTCGCGGGTGGGAGTGGGCAGTCCTGGCGGCAGTAGTTGCCAGGACTGCCGCTGCTTACTGCCGCTGACTATTCTTCATTGACCTTGACGACGCCCATCGCGGCCTCGAGTTGCGCTCTCGCGATCATGGCATCGTATTTGGCGCTCACCAGTTGTACACGAGCGCGGGTGAGACTGACCTGCGAATCTGTAACCTCCAGCAGCGTACCGGCGCCAACTCGGTATCTTTCCTGCGCCAGCCGAAAGTCTTCTTCCGCAGAACGCACGTTCCGTTTATTTATTTCGGATATCTGCGCAAATGCACTCAGGTTTAGATAAGCCTGCTTCACTTCGAGATCGGTTTGTCGTCTGGTACCCAACCAGTTTTCTTTGGCGATGGCGTAATTGGCGCTCTGCCGTCCAACCTCAGCGGCATCGGAAAAGCCGTTGAAAATATTCAAATTGACCTGCATGCCCAAAGACACCTGAAAGTTCTGCCCGATATCTCCGTACACGCGGTCGAACACCTCGTTTTGTTTGCTATAAGTCGCGCTGAAACCCAACGCCGGATAGTAGCGGCCTTTGGCGGCCTTCATGCCGTACTCTGAGCTGTCCATGTCATATTCGAATTGGTGCAACGATGGGTTGTTCTCTCTCGCTGTGGAGATAGCGTCGGCCAGGCTGGCTTCCGGCAGGCTGATATCGATCTCGATATCTGCGATGTGAACCAGGGTCTCCGGGTCGCGCCCTAACTCAATGTTCAGGCTGCCTTTGGCGATTTCCACGATGTTGCGTTGATTGATGAGATTGATTTCGTCGGTTCCAAGCGTCACCTCTTGCCGGTAGACGTCTATTTTCGCCACGGATCCGATTTCGAACATGCTTTTGGTCCGCGCCAGTTGCTCCATGCTGCGCTCCACGGCCAGCCGGAATTCCTCTTCCAGCTTCATGGCCTTCAGCAATTCGAAGTAACGGCGGCGGACATTGGCATAAACCGAATGCCTGGCCGAAACCAAATTTTCGCTGCTGGCCCGGAACGAGGCTTTCGATTGTTTGATCAAATTCCAGCTTCGCCCGAAATCAAACAAGGTTTGGTCGTACCGGATGCTAATTTGATTAAAGTTGAAGTTCTGGCTTTGAGAAACGATATCCTGGCGATCCAGGATAATCTGGCCTGTGGTGGGATCTACCAACTGAATTTCCCGCGTATCCACCCGCTCGGCCTGGTGGGTGCGGCTGGAGGTGAACGACGAAGTGACCACGGGTAGCACACTTGAGTAAGACCCCTTCACGTTGGCACCGGCGCGGTCCACCTGGTAGATGGCTTTTCGCATCTGTGAGTTGTTCTTCAAAGCGATTTGCATGCACTCTTCCAGTGTAAGCGTTTTCCCGTTTTGGGAAAATGAAACACTTGCCTGCAAGAGAAGCAGTGCTGCAGCGTTGAGCAAGATAAATCTTTTTTTCATCATAGAATCTCCTGATTCGATGTGCTGAACGGTTAATGCAAACTGAAAATTGTGAGTCCGTCTAAGGATAGACGTTTCTAAGGACGTTGGTCGGTCTCAAAAGTTTCGGTTTGCATGATAGGTGCCAATGTAGGGGCGAAGGGCCGTGCGCCCCTATGACAAATTTTCGAGGCCGGCCAGGTCGGGCAAGCCGATAGGGTTGGCGTCTTGTATCACTTTTGCGAAGGCCAGAACCGTTTCCTCGCCCAAAGATCGCCCCACAATTTGTATCCCCACGGGCAGGCCATTCCCGTCCAGGCCACAAGGGACGGAGGCGACGGGCAGGCTGGTCAGGCTCAGTACGAAGGTGGGCGCGATCCAGTCGACGTAAGTCGCCATTTTTTTTCCGGCGATTGTCTCGGGATAGTTTTGTTCTATGGGAAAGGGCGGCACCGCCATGCAGGGCGTGAGCAAATGATCATACTTTTGAAAGAAATCGCGGAAAAGATTCCAGAGGCGAGTCCTTGCGTCCTCTGCCGCGCCTAATGTTTCTGGTGTCAGGTTGAGTCCGGCCTTCAGATTATTGGCGACGTTAATGCCGAATTCGTCGATTTTGTCCAGGTACTTATAAAAGTGCGCTACGAAATTGTACCCACGCAACGCCAAAAAAGCCTCGCGGGCGAAACTGAGATCGAGTTCGATTTCGTCCACTTCAACACCCGCCTGTGAAAGTTCAAAGGCTGCGCTGCGGCAAACTTGTTCGATATCCGGATCGATTCCTATGCCGGCGATGTCCTTACAGTATGCAACTTTGAGCCCTTTGCGTACGCCCGCTTTAACCGCATCCACAAAGTTTCTGTCTTGGGTAGGTTGGTAAAGTGGCGACACGGGGCTTGGTCCGGACACGGCTTGCAGCATCAAAGCCACATCGCCGGCGGTTCTGGCCAGGGGCCCCGTTACGTGCAAATCGTCCCAGAGATAGTCGGATGGATAAACCGGCACAAGGCCCGGCGACGGTCGCAGTCCAACCAGTCCGCAAAACGATGCCGGAATCCGGAGCGAGCCACCGAGATCAGTGCCCTGGGCAAGCGCGAACATCCCGGTGGCAAGGCCTGCAGCGCCGCCGCCAGTTGAACCACCCGGGCTCAGTTTCGGATTCCAGGGATTTCGAGTCACGCCGAAAACATCGTTCCAGGTGTGACCACCAGCAGCGAACTCGGGGGTGTTGGTCTTGCCGATGATAACCGCACCTGCCTGCCGCAACCGCTGCACGATCAGCGCATCTTCATTCGGCACGTAATTCGCAAACATCTTGCAGCCAAAGGTGGTGCGCAGGCCCGCCACCGGCGTCACATCTTTGATTCCGACGGGCAGGCCGAACAGCGGTCCGGGTTCCTTGCCGTCCGCGAGCTGCTGGTCGAGTCGTCGTGCATCCTCCGGAGCGCGCTCGTTCAAAGTAACTACGGCATTGATCGCCGGGTTGTACTTCTCGATTTGGGCAAGCGTCGCTTCGGTGAGCGCGGTCGCTGAAATGTCTTTTCTCTGCAGGAGATCGCGAAGTTCCGTTGCCGGGAGGAGAGTGAGTTTTTCGTTCATTTTTTGCCTTGCTTTAACCACTGAGCAGAGTCTTAGGAACGTTTTTAGCCACGGACTCACATCCGGCGGCTGCCGGAAACACTGATATGGCAGAATCTACCAGAGGCCATTTGCAGAACCACAAACCACAACATTG
>SMXE01000054.1 GCA_004357015.1 Caldithrix sp. | reverse complement strand
GACAATGCATCCCGGATTTCGATGATGCGCGGGTACTTGTAACTTGCCATCCTTTGATCGTTTCTTCGTAGTGATTTCATTCCTCCAAGAAAGTTCTTGACATTTTTTTAACAATTCTTGATATTCAACGAATCACAAGCGATTTTTGAACTCATATATCAAAATTCGTTTTCGTCATTTACTCGCCGTTGGTGTTAAATTATAAACATATTTTTGTTGAATGGCACCTTGATATATCGCAAGTCATTGCCGATTGTATTGTTGAAATGGTCAGCTCATTGGTTTTGTTGATGTTCTATAAAACTGGTTCAAAGCAACAACAGGTACGGTCATGAGAATCGGAATTATCATCGGAAGGATTGGCGACGTTGACGGAGTTGCGCTTGAGACCGAAAAATGGATCAAGATCCTGCAGGAACTGGGGCACGAGGTTTTTATCCTTTCGGGCCGTTTTCGCCAGTCGTTTGTCGGAGAAGACCACGAAACCCTACTTCCCGACCTTTCGTTTTTCTCGCCCAATTGCGAATGGGAGCAGAACCGAAGCTTTTTCTTTCCGCCCGATGAACCGACGGAGTTATTGACACACCTGGAGCAAGTGTCGGATAATCTCGCCATCCGGATGTTTCAGTGGGTTATGCAACACAAGATCGAAGTGGTTATTTCTGAGAACGCCTCTGCTCTGCCCGCACATCTTTCCATGGGGATAGCCGTTAAAAAGCTGGTCGAGCACACCGGCATCCGCATCATCTGCCACGACCACGATTTTCACTGGGAAAGGGGCGCGCGCTACCACACGCCATTCCCGGAGCTGCAAGAGATCATCAGGGAGACTTTTCCGTTACAGATTCCGCACGCCAGGCATGCGGTCATCAACACTTACAGCAAGAATTACCTGAAAGAGAAATACGGCATAGATTCAGTAATGGTGCCAAATGTAATGGATTTTGACCAGCCCTACGGCCAAAAAGACAACTTCAACAAAGACCTGCTCGAGGCCATTGGCATCGATAACGGCGATATTCCGTTGTTTCAGATTACCAGGATCGTACGGAGAAAGGGCATTGAGACGGCGCTGGAACTACTGGAAAAACTGGATGACAAGAACGTCAAGTTAGTAGTTACCGGCAGTGCCGCTGATGACGACCGGAAAGGATATTATAAAGAACTGGTGGATTATATCGAGGAGAAGAAAATAGGCGACCGTGTGGTATTTGCCGAGAAAAAGATTTTGAACGACCGCGCCGTGGCGCCCGACAGCGAGAAGATCTACTCCCTTTCCGATGCTTATGCGAATGCAACTGCCTGTACTTACTTCAGCAACTATGAGGGGTTCGGCAATGCATTTATCGAAGCCGTTCTCGCCAAAAAGCCGATCTTCGTTAACAATTACAAACCGGTCTACTGGCCCGACATCGGCAGCAAAGGGTTCAAGACAGTCATGATTGAAGACAACCAGCTAACCGACAGCGCTCTGACCGAAATTGACCAGATACTGCACAACAAAAAGATTCAGAAAGAAATTGCGGAACACAACTACATGTTAGGCAAAACCCATTTCTCCTATGCGACTCTGCGAGAAAAAATGGAGGTCTTGTTCTATCATATTTAAGTAAATCCGGCCTGACCAACACCTTCGAGTTAACACTTCTTTAGCTTCGCAGCGAGGTTTACATCCTGGCGTTTTTTTGGGCTTCCAACGATTGGAGACTGAATTGAAAGTCGGAATCATCATTGGAAGGATCGGCGATGTCGATGGCGTGGCTTTGGAGACGGAAAAGTGGATAAAAATCCTGCAGGAGATGTCGCATGAGGTCTTTATCCTTTCCGGCCATTTCACAAAATCAGTCGTCGGGGAAAACCACGAAACCCTGATACCGAACCTCTCCTTTTTCTCACCAAATTGTGAATGGGAGCAACATCGGGCATTCTTCTTTCCGCCCGACGACCCGTCGGAACTGCTTGACCACCTGCACCGGGCCTCGGACGAATTGGCCATCGAGATGTTCAAATGGATCATGAGAAATAAGATCGATCTGATCATCTCGGAGAATGCCTCGGCGCTGCCGGCCCACCTTTCCATGGGCATGGCGATAAGAAAGCTGGTCGAGAATACCGGTTTAAAAATCATCTGTCATGACCATGATTTCTATTGGGAGAGAGGCACGCGTTATAACACCCCGTTTGCGGACGTTGAGAGCATTATTCGGGCAACGTTCCCTATGCAGATCCCGCACGCCCGGCATGCAGTGATCAACAGCCACAGCAAGCGGCTCTTGCGGGAAAAATATGACATAGATTCCATCGTCGTTCCAAACGTGATGGATTTTTCGCAACCCTACGCCCAAAAGGATGACTACAACAAAGATCTCTTGCGCGCCATCGGTGTGAAGAAGACCGATATTCCGCTGTTTCAGATCACCCGAATTGTGAGAAGAAAGGGCATCGAGACAGCCATCGAACTCGTCAACAAGCTCGATGATAGGAATGTCAAACTGGTTATCACCGGGAGTGCTGCCGATGACGACCGTAAAGGATATTACAAGGAACTCATCGAGAAAATTGACGACGAAAAGCTGAATGGCCGTATTATCTTCGCGGCGCGGCGGATTCTGAACTGCCGCACAACCGATAATGACGGGAGGAAAATCTACTCGCTCTCCGACGCCTATGCCCACGCTGTGGCCTGTACTTATTTCAGCCGCTACGAAGGCTTTGGGAATGCCTTTGTAGAGGCAGCTTTGGCTAAGAGGCCTATTTTTGTCAACAATTACAAACCTGTTTACTGGGAAGATCTTGGCAGCAAAGGATTCAAAACCGTCATGATCGAAGACAACCGCTTGACCAATAAAACACTTGCCGAAATCGACAGGATCATTCATGACAAGAAGATGCAGAAGGAAATCGGTGAGTATAATTACATGCTCGGCAAACGTTATTATTCCTACGAAGTGTTGCAGGAAAGGATGGAGACCCTCTTCTATTATATCTAACTCCGGGCGATTTCTGGTTGTTATTTCTTTGCAATGTTCATTGCGTAATTCTTAATTTTTATTATATTTGTATGCTTTCAACCGGTTCGGGTCTGCTTGAATTTCTGAGCGGATTACGTTTGACAGCGTTCTTTGTGCGCAGCGAATTTGCTTACGATAATTGTGCGGGATTGTCAGTATGACTGTCAGAGAATTGATGTCTGCTCTCAGGGCAGAAGAAATTAACACCTGGTTCGATCTGGGTCTTTTCATCGACCGTTTGAAAGAAAGCCGTGTCGTGCCTTCTGCCCGGTTTTCAGGTTCGTTTGGAGATTTCATGAAGTCGCTGGCCGATGGCGGCATCGCCTTTATCACGTTCTTCTTTTCAGTGGACGGCGCCTCCATGGAGTGCGAGAAGTACGTTCGTGCTTTCAAGAAGATTTTCGGGAATTTGAGATTACATTACATCGCCGGCAAGTTTGACGAAACCGGAGAGGTGTTCTTGCATGCCGACGTCAGCCGGTGCGAGCTGCCCCAACTCGTCAGTTTCAGCAAGTGGCGGCTATACAACGACTTTTTCCACTGCAAGCTCGAGCGCGGCGACGACGTTTACAACGAACTTATTCTCAAATTCTGGAACGAGGTGCTTGAAGCAACGGAAAAGCTGGCGACGTACATCGAGGAGCATGATATCCGGCTGCTCTACTTGATCAATACCAACTCCAACCCCGGCAATGTCTCGTTGGCGTTGGCTCTGGTTCTTATCTCCGAATATCTGGGTATTCCGGTCATCAACAACAATCACGACTTTTACTGGGAGAGTGGGAACAGTGAAATCGATATTGTCGTGCACGGCGCGCCGCCGGGGCCGCGGGACCATTTTTTTACCAACTATCATTTGGGCGAAGTTTTCTCGCTGCTCGAAGTGCTTTATCCCTGGGAATCCCGGTCCTGGCTGCAGGTGAACATCAATCATGCGCAAAGCGAACGGCTGGTGAGCCTGGAGGGTCAGAATCCGGCCAACGTGTACAATTTGAGCACGGCCATAGATTTTGACAAATTTTATGAGATCGCAGATGAAGCCCGCAAACAGGACGTCCTTCGGCAGATCGCCGCGATCTGCGGCGGTGACGGCGACATGGTTCCGGTCCCGCCAATCGATGAACTTCTTGAAAACTGGCAAGAGTGGCACGAGGATATGCGGCCAATCCTCATCGGCGCGGACTCGCAAGGTCCCGTGAATTTTGTGCACAACAATATCATCTTGCTGCAGCCAACCCGGATTCTTGACCGCAAGAAGATAGAGGTCGATTTTATGCTCATCAAGAAGTTGTTCGATGATGAAGAGTTTGCCATGTATTTTGACGAGAACCCGGACCTCAAAATTACCATCCTCGTCACCGGCCCTGTCGCGGCAGGCCAAATGAGTTACTTTCACAGGTTGTTGCGGGAATTTGCTGACTTTACGACGCGGGTCAATGCAAAGCACAAGAGCAGAACATTGCTCGGCTTTCTGTTTAGCGAATACGATCGCGAGTCATACACACAGCGTCACGGACAGCCGATGACTTTTGTCGATGTCTATAACATCGCTTCCCTCGTCATGTTACCCAGCGAGACCGAGGGCCGCGGGTTGCCAATTATCGAAGCCGCTGCCTGTGGTAAACCCATTTTTTGCCGCAGATATGAGCCTGAAGTTGTCTACTCCTACGTGATCGGTGAACATCTGCCAAGATCAGAGCGCTTAGAAGTGATAGAATTCAGCGACCCGGCGCTGAACGACCACGAAGTCATCGAGATGGTGAAACGGAGACTCTTCTCACCAAAAGAATACGCGCGGCGCGCCGAACACAATAAGGAAGTGATTCGGAGCCGGTACGGCTTCCCTGCTTTGGTCAACGATTTCAAGAGCATCCTGCATAAACTTTATTTTCAGATCAATTCAGACAGTGAGGCGCTTGTGCTGGCAAAGAATGCCCTGCAGGAGTATAATAGTCAGATAGCCGTGAACCGCCGGTATGCAAGCAGGTTGCTTAACGTAAGAAATCGACAATACCTTCCCGGCTACGGGCAAATGGCCTTCATGATTTTTCTGAAATCACTCATCGATCCGAGTTACTTCCGGATCGAAGAGAAGCGCATTCGCGGCCTGGCTATGAAATTCGCCAAAGAATTGCTTGAAGGCACTCCGGACCCGACCCCTTTGCCTGTGGAAGTCACCCACCAGTTCTACAACAGCGTGGACGCGCTTTTTCTGCACAACGAGGGCGAAATACCGATCCGGATTGACCATGCCATGGCGTATCGACACCGCAACAAGCGCCACTATCCGTATCGCGACCTGACGCCTCAGGAGCTGACAGGAGTGATCAATATTATCTACAACTGGGTCGCGTCGCCGCCGCCGGCGATTCAGGTGACCGGGTTCGAGAAGATCGGGCACGACTGGAATGCAAATCTTTCCGAGCTTTATGATGGCGCCGGGCTCGCCATCGACCATGTGGATGAACTGGAGGAACAGTTGCGACAGAATGTGCCTATCGCCTATTTCCCGGGCAAACAGTTCGCTCTCGAGTTGGAGCTATTTGTCCTCCATCCGGTCCGGCTCCGGCTGGGTCTGGCCAAAAGTGAAAAGATCCACGCGCGTTTTTTCGACCGCGCTGACCTGGCGCCTATTTACATTCTAAAGAACGAGAACCCGCTGGGAAACTCTGTTACGGCAGAAGTGCTCAAATCTTTTGTGTATTACAGCGACAACTCTGAGCTTAAAATTCTTTTCGAGAAGCGTATTTGCCGGATAGTTGAAACCAGCCAGTCTTCGGTCGGACTTCATTTCTATGAACTTGGGAAGAAAGCAGCGCGGGCGCTCGAGCGCGTAAAAGATGAGCGCGGCTTCCTGATCGCGCTGGGTGATGATGCTGCCATGATGACCGACATCGCCGACCTGGACCGCTTCCATATCGGCAAAATTTCGAGCCCGTTGGCGGAGAAAATAATGGGTATCCCGCAGGGCAGCGGCTATGTGCAATGGGTGCCGGCGGGATTGCGTTTTACGCTGGCCTATCCGACTCCGGTGCAAACCGGCAAGGATTTCGGCAAAACGATGAAAAGTTTCCTCTACAAAAAACTGTGCGACCGATTGGGTGAACGAGAAGTCTTGCAAATACTCAAGAGAGATGCCGAAGAAAAGGGTTCGCCCATAAAGGAAGTGCTGAAAAGGCTGGACCGGGAAACACAGTCTGACCGCGACGTAACGTACAACGCGATAAACGGCATTTACGCAGACGGTTTGCCGTGGGCGGGTGTGCTTGCGCGCATCAATATCAGCAACGCTGGCAAACGCAGGCGCTTCGCGGTGGTGTCCACCGATGGTCAGCCGAAGACGGTGCTGAAGTTTGTCGAGGAGTTTGCGGCTACCACAGGCGAGTCTCCCCGGGTCGCCTGGAACGGCGGCTACATCCTGAACCCGGAACTGGTTGGTAAACTCGGCATTCCGGAGGTCTTTATCGGATCGCCTCTCGGGCTTATCATTTCGGGCGCTAAAGTAATTTCACCACCGCTTTTCAACAAACCGGCGTTTGCCGTCATGCCCGATGGCAGCCTGAGAATACGCCGGGTCAGTTGCGCGCAAGGCCTGACGATTCAGGCGCCGGACGGGCCGATTTTTTTCACACCTGAATCGTACAACCTCGATGACCCGCCGGATATGCCCTGTTTCTACGACCTGCAATACCGGCCGGAGGAGCTGCCCGGCAATGGCAGAGTGCTTGTGCGACTGGCAGGCAACCGAATAAAAGAAATCGTTCGTACCGAAGACCATCAACCTGTGCCGGTATTGCCGGTCGGACTCACTCTTTCGTTTCCTGCTGCCGCTTTTCCAAATTCCTGGACAGATGGCCAGGAACTCGACATTACGATGAACGGCTGGGAAGAAATCGAGTCGGCAATTGAAGCCGGCCCGCAGTTGCTGCAACGCGGTGAAGTTTGCATTGATATGGAAGTGGAGGGATGGAAGACGCAAAACTCCATCAACACGCAGGCGGCGCGGCTTGATTATACTGACATGCGCGGCCCCAAAATCGCCATCGGCATCGACGCGACGGGCGCTCTTTCTATTTTGG
>SMXE01000053.1 GCA_004357015.1 Caldithrix sp. | reverse complement strand
TACCCTTTTGCAATGCCGCCGAGATCGAGCAGCATGCCGGGTTGGGTCAGAAAAACGGTGGTGTCCTGCTCACTCAGAACAATACTCTTGAAGTCCACCAGCCCGATCAGTTTCCCAAGCATCTCCTCATCCGGGATGGCGACTTCTCTATCGCCGTCAAAGCCCCAGGCTGCGACAACCGGCCCGATGGAAATGTCAAAATAGCCATCGAACGACTCGGCGTACCGCAATGCGCGCTGAATGATGGCATAAGTTTCGAAAGTCACGTGAACAGACACCCGACCCGCATTGTGATTTATGCGAGCGATTTCGCTGTTTTCTTTCCTGGAGTTGAGCAAGTCTCCCACCCGAACAATTTCCTGAAATGCGGCGTAGAATGCCTTCTTACATTCGAGGACCGAAGCGTGTGTGGCGATGAAGTCTACTTTGGTGCCGAGCAGGTACTTTGTGGCCGAGACTTTATACAGCGGCTCAGCCAGCGCTTGCGAATGGGCCGGTTGAGCCAGATTGAGGAGCAGAAAGAAGGCGCTTAGCGAATAGAATTTGTTAGAATGCAAGGCTGTCGAGTCCCAGTGCATTTTCACCCGCAATCGTCACTCTGATTTCGTTGGGAATACAGACAATGTGCTGACCCGGCTTCCGGATGCCACCCATCTTCACACAAGTTTTATGCTTGCAGGAAGCGTGCTCAACCTCTACGCACCCCGCACGGATCGCAAAAACCATCTCACCGCGCTTGCCGGCCACGGCGATGTTGTGGCGATCTTTCGTCAGTTCTATTTGGCCGACGAGTGCATTTTTCTGATAGATATTTGCGGTCTGTCCCTGCGACGGACCCTGGCCGGCGCTAATGTTCATCCAAACCGGATTGTCAAGTTGCCTTGGTAGTTCCAATTTCTGCGCCAGCTCATAGACACCGCGCGCCAATGACGTCTCCTGTGCTTTGTAATTTACGAGACGATTGTGGCTGAGCAACACGATGTCCGCCATGTGAACCCCGGGCAGAATCACTTCGTCAAACCTGAGGTTGCCGAGTTTCAGTCCGGAGTATTGCAAGAGATTTTCAACCGCCGCCATGGTTTTATCCGGCTTATCGGTGATGATGCTCAACGAAAAATCTTCAATCTCGCGCACGTTGGCCAAGGCCCGCGCTGCCCCAAAAGGCCTCGTAAGCGTCGCGCCGGCTGCAACTGCCGCCATTTGCCGCAGGAAGGTTCTTCGGTCCATTTTCGTATCCTTGTTGGTTTGATCAAAAACGATGTCGAATGCCCAGACTCATAATGTAGGCAAACAGCTCTTTCGTCCGGCGGTGCCAGTTGGGCGTATCTGTCTGGCGGTAGTAAAAATTGAATTTGAAGTTGAGCGCCGTGTTTCTGTTGGAAAGCAACGGCAGCCTCTTGAAATGCCCGCCATTCAACGTCAGTTTGAACTGCAATTCGTGTGAGAAGCCTTTGTCGAGCTTGCTGTCCACGGTCATGTATTGTTCAGGCTGCGCATACTCTTCTTTAAAAAAATAAGCCGCACTCTGGAAATAACTTCGGAATCCCAGGCCGACCGTGGCTGCTTCGCTGAGATGGTTGAGCAGCGACATTGAGGTGGTGAAGGAAGTCACGTCCCAGTCGTCCCAGTATAAACGCACGCCCATCTGCAGAGCAGCCTTGCGCTCGAACTTATAATTCATGCGCACGCCGATGGCCTTGCGGTTGCGCCGGTCCGGATGCACGGGCTCGTAATTCACTACCGCGCCGCCCTCGATGATTTGAACTACCTGGTAAGGATCGGAGTGCAGCCCTTTCGAATAACTGTAGGACAAAATACCCTGTGCAATCAAGCGTTTGTTTAAAACCTGCGTCACGTTCAGACTGGTGGTGTAGATATCCTTACTCTTCTCCCAGTCCCTGATTTGCGGAAAACTTTTGTCCCAACTGCGCACCAAGCCAACCTGAATAATCGTATTTTTCCTGGCAAACGGATAGGAGTAGGTGGTTGCGAGCGTGGTTGAACTGTAGTCGTGCTCAGTACTATAAATCCCATTGACCGAAAGCGTGCCTTTGTCCAGCAACCGGGACATACCAAGACCGAACTCCTGCCGGATCTCGTCCGGTGAGTCGTCACCGCCGCCATCCTCTTTTTCGGTGGCGGAAGTCACACCGTCGACAATGAAATGGCTGCGCATGGAAGCCGCGCTGATGACGTCTACCAGATACCTGGCATTAATGCTGGAGGACTGTCCGACTCGCTTGGTGTAAGACATCGTCGGATAGACGATGCTGACACCGAAATTATCGAAATACGAGTTGAACGTTACCTGCAACTCATCATCGGGCAGCTCCTGAGCCGCCACAGGCAGGGCGAAACAAGACAGTAACAGCAGAAAAACAGACCCCTCTCTAACCACAGCCACAGCCCCCACTCTGCGCGCCAGTTCCGCCAACCGAACCTTCGCGGTAGTCGCGATAATGCTCGTTGATGCCGGCATCGATGGGATTTTCGTCAAAAATCATGATCGGGTCTGCCAGCTCACCTTTTTCCCACGGCTGTACGGTAGCGCAACCGGAAACCGCCATAGCGAGCAGCCACAGCAGCAACTTAATCAATGCAAATTTTTTCATCATTTTTCCTCTACTTTTGCACGTCTTCTTTCAGCAGAGCCATCAATTCACTGATATAGGTTTGCATGTGGTCTTTCTCAAAGCCTTTGTGCCGGAATCTAATTTTTCCTTCCCTGTCAATAAAAAGCGTTGTCGGCATCGCTTCAACTTTGTATTTCTTAGGCAGTTTACCCTCAGGATCAGTTAGAATGGGAAACGGCACCTCGTCATCGAGATCAGTCAAAAATTTCTTCATCATTTCCGGCTGTCCATCGAGGTTGATTGCCAGGATTTCAAGGTATTGGCGCTCACCTTTGTTGACTTTTTTGTAGAGCTGCACGAGAAACGGAAACTCTCTTTTACACGGTCCGCACCAGCTCGCCCAGAAATCGACGATCACCACCTTGCCACGGTAGTCCGACAGATTAATCTCCTCACCCGCAATGGTTACGCCCTGAAAGTCCGTAGTTTCCACAGCGTTCTCTTTCGCCAAAGCACCTGCGCTCATTAAAGCCAGGCAGAAACAAGCGCATGCCAACTTTTTGATGTTCATCTTCTTCTCCTTATTTATGGTTAAGAATTGCCTTAAATAATTCGCTTCGGGTTTGCTCTTCTTCGGTATCGTCCTCCCACAGCGTTTCGTGGCATTGAAAGCACGAAGGCACGATGACCTGCTCGTTATCCAATGAACCGACGCCGCCATCCAAATCGTCCTGATGGCAATCGGAATCGCTGCAGCCGCTGCTTTCGTAGTATGGATGCTTCTGCCCCGCTTTGTGATAAACGCCTTTGATGCTGTCCGTATGGTCGTCGGGCAAAGAGGGCTTCGCGGTTGAAGGAAACGGGCCATCGCACGCCGTGAGTAATGCTGACAGCAAGAAGATGTGTAAGCAAATTCCCTTCTTCATAGACTCTCGTATCTTTTCAACTTTTGAAGTACCGTTTGAAGCCTGGGCTGAAAATGGGGGACCTTCTGGCAAAGCGTATGCCAAATAGATGCTCATTTAACTTTTAGCTCAGATCGCTCCTATCCGTTTGTTGCGCTTCCTTGAATATCTCCCAAGGGTTACAGATTGGTAATTCAAAATTGAAGTCTCAGAGGAAAACAGCCATCGAAGTCACGACCTGGTCTGTAGTTCTGCTATTGCAATGGCGTAGGATTTACTTAGTGTCCATCCGTAAACGCCTTCACTCGCCAGGAAAAACGTATTTTTCGACCAAACCAGGATCTAACTCAAGGCAGCAATCAGGCATCTACGGCATGTAGTTTGCATAAAGAGAGTGTTTTTCAAGCGGTGAAGTTTCGTTTGTATGGACAAGCAACAAGCCGAGAGCATCCGCTAACACGGACAGAAGGGAGTTATCGCAAATGGGGAACAGAAAAATATCAATCGCTGCGATGGCGGTGTGCATTGTTCTTGGATGGAGTTTGCATTCCTTCAGCCAGAGTGTCAGTTTTCAGGTGCGCACCGAATCATACGACGGCAAATACGGCCCGAAGCACGTAGGCGCCATTTGGGTCGAGGATTCACAAAATCGCTTCGTTAAGTCGCTTGAAGTCTGGGCAAAAAAAAGAATTCAACATCTCATCAAGTGGCAGGCCGCATCCGGAGAAAACACAGTAGACGCTGTCAC
Source organism: Caldithrix sp. (assembly GCA_004357015.1). Lineage (GTDB taxonomy): Bacteria > Zhuqueibacterota > Zhuqueibacteria > Oceanimicrobiales > Oceanimicrobiaceae > CR04bin15. The sequence goes on along the minus strand of SMXE01000053.1, from coordinate 1,543 downwards.
CAGCGCCACACTAAGGTCGCACCAAACTCATGATGTGGCCTGGAATTGCACCGACGTCAACGGCGCCCAGGTCGCGGACGGGACTTACAAAATATATGTTGAATACACCGAAGACAATTCGAATAAATCGGGCAAACCGCCGGGCAAGTGGACCGTGGTTGAATTCGCCAAAGGCACAACCGGCCAGACCGTGGCGCCGCCCGATGAAACTTATTTCAAGGACATGCAGTTGATTTACAGTACAGGTGGTGGAGGTACGCCACCGATTTCCATCAGCGGCACCGTGAAAGAAGCCGGATCCAATAATCCAATCAGCGGCGCAACGGTTCAGCTAAAATCCGGAAGTACCATCAGCTACGAAATAAATTCGGACAGCGCGGGGTTTTATAAGTTTAGCGACATCCAGGCGGGTGGTTACACGCTGGTCTGCGCCAAGTCCGGCTACACGACGTGGACCGGCACCGTGAGTGTGAATGCCGGCCAACAGATTGCCGGACAGGACATCTCATTAACCAAGGAAACGGGCGGGGACACAACGCCACCAAAACCACCGCAAAATATCCAAGCTGTTGCAAATTAGTGTCTGAACGAAAACGGCCTTCTTTAAGCAGGAATCTCCTACCAAAATCAGGGGATTCCGGCACAAAAGATTGCCGGAATGACTGGCCTGAACGAGTTTTCGTGCAGACATCAATCAGTCTTGCATAATGGAGAACACCAAATGCCTAGATTCTTGCTGTCATTGATCTTCATGGGAGCAACGCAACTCACTATTGCAAATGCCCAAATAGACAATTCAGACGTACTCTCGGTAGAGGCGTTTCTTTCGGTGGACAAAATCCGGCCGGGCGATACCTTCAAGGTCGGCGTCAGGACCACGCTGCACGGTAGTTGGCACGTCAACTCGCATCACCCAAGCGAAGAGTTCCTGATCCCGACGGTAGTCACCTTCGATCCCGTGAACGGTCTCGAATTCGGAGATCCCAATTATCCGAAAAGTGAAGAAAAGAAATTCGATTTCTCGGAGACGCCGCTTGCGGTCTATGAAGGCAGCATGGTTATTTGGGCGACTGCCAAAGCCAGCGAGTCCCTGAAGCCAGGCCAGATCAAAATCACCGGCAACTTCGGGTATCAGGCATGCAACGATGTCTCCTGTCTCATGCCGAGCAAAGAGCCGTTTGAAATTCTTGCGGAGGTCGTGCTACCAGGCACCGCCGTGAACACCATCAGCGAAGCCAGATTCGAGACATCCCATTTTGCAATGGCCGAACTGCAGGGTCAACGCGCCACCGCGGACAACGAGATCGGCCGGCTCATCTCCGGCAATGGGCTGCTGCTGACGCTGGTGTTTATCTTTATTGGCGGCTTGGCGCTCAACCTGACGCCGTGCGTTTATCCCATCATTCCGATCACGGTCAGCTTCTTTGTGGGGCAGGCGTCCGGTAAGATGAGCAGGTCATTTCTTCTGGCGGTGGTGTACGTCCTTGGCATGGCCGTCACCTACTCTGTTCTGGGCGTGGTTGCCGCGCTGACAGGCGGTTTG
>SMXE01000052.1 GCA_004357015.1 Caldithrix sp. | reverse complement strand
TTCCCAATCTGTTTGAACCTCCTCTGGTTCTTGATTTCGTGTTTGCCGCCAGTGACAGCTATCACAATTCTCATAACTCCGACAACGAGTCCGAGTCCAACAATGGGGCACGCGGATCACAGGCCGGGCGTTCATACGCGAAAAAAATGCAGCAACCAGAGAGGCCGCTCGCCGACAGTCAATCTGAGCCTTCCGGCAAGGGACCTGCAAAGGAGATTGCCGAGGACAGGCTTGAGAAGAACAAGGAACAGACAGCAGAGGATCTGTCAGGCGTAGTCAGTTCAGAAAGCAATCGGAGTATGGACAGAACCTATTTGGTCAGCGCAATCGAGCCGACGTCCTTCACGCGGCCTGAAACCAGGCTGGACTTAGCCGTCCCCGCCACGGTAAAAATACCCATCAGTAAAAAGGAGCGAAAGATGTTCCGGAAGAAAATCCGGAAATGGACGCAGGATTTTCACAAGCTGGATTTGCAGGACTCGAAGCTGGTGTGGAGACACAAGGGACAGGAATACTCGGCAACGTTCCAGCGCTTTCTGGCGAGGTCAAATACGGATATCGAGCAGGTTGTTGTGAAAATCGAGACCGAGGAGAACGGTATCGCCTTCGCCACCGAGATGCGCATGAAACGGCTGGCATTCTCAAGTTTTGCGCAATTTGTGGACTTTTGGGATCCCTGGGTGGCGGTGCATGACGACGTGCTGGAAGGCCGTTTTCACACCAATTCCAGGATAAATATACTTGATAGCCGCGGCGTTAAACCGAAATTCTACGGCAAGGTGACCACGGCCTCTTTCGATATCAACACCACAAGTCGACGGCCGTTTTTCGAGGACAAAGAGATTTTTGTGGGCGGTCTGGAAACCGGGGTGAAGGTGATCAAGTTGCCAAAGCGGTTTCGGCCGTTTCTAGAGGACTCAACCATCACGGCCGAACAGGTGCACAGATTTGACACGGAAACCAGAATTGCGTTTCACGCTGATGGTTCATACTCATGGCAGACTATTGGTTCGGAGGAACCGCCACAACGGCAACCGCTGTCGAAGAAGGGCGCTTATTACATTATTGGACCGAGGAAGAAAAAACTGCATATCAAAGGCATCGTCAACGGCAAGGTGCTGGTCTATTCGCCGGGGAAAATCATAATCGATGACGATTTGACTTACGCAAGCCACCCGGAGGCATCGAACCTGGCCGATGACTATCTTGGCATCGTAAGTGATACGGATGTCGAAATCGCACATCCATCGGTAACGGGTCCTGGCGACCTTCACATTTATGCTTCGATCTACGCCAAGCGAAGGTTTGTCGTGCGTCACCTAAAAGGCCGGGGAGACGACACGCTGCTCATCTACGGCAGCTTGAGCGCCGGTTCGATTTCTGCCACCGAACCCAGATACGGCACGCGAATCCGTTTTGATAAGCGCCTCGAGATGAGCCGGCCGCCCGGCTTTCCCATGACCGACCGGTATGAAGTCTCGGAATGGGATGGCAAGTGGGAAGTTCAAAGGAATTGAACCGGGTGAGGCCAAAAAGATGAATCACGAATTCTCAAGATTGGACCCGAAAGATATCGCGACTCTTCTCGATGCACCGCAGACCACGATTGCCGTAGTGGGCGCCACCGATAATCCGGCGAAATACGGCAGCGTGATTTTTCGTGACTTGCGGCGCAAAGGATTCAAAGTTTATCCGGTAAATTCTGGCCGAGCCACTGTGGATGGGCAGAAGGCGTACAGGTCGGTTGCAGACCTGCCGGAAAAGCCAACCATCGTGAACATCGTCGTTCCGCCCGAAGTCACACTCCGCGTACTGCAATCGTGCCTCGATCTTGGACTGACGAATGTTTGGGTGCAACCGGGGGCGGAAAGTCCGGAAGTGTTAGCATTCCTGCAGGAGCATGACTTTAACTATCTGGCGAATGCGTGCATCATGATTCAGAGCCGGCATAAGGCCTGAGCGCGGGTCGCACTGTGAAACGGCATGAAGAGGAGAGTAATAATCAGCGAGCGTGCGAACGTATTTTACAAAGAAGCTTCCTTTGACTGACTTCTCCAACAGGACCTTCTAGCAATTGCATCTTGTTTTTTTTCTGATGGTTTCGTATATTCAATGTTATTGACGTCAACCGGGGACCAAACTATGTCTGGAAAACGAAGAGATCCATCTGCAGTTGCGGCATTAGGGAGCCTGGGATTTGTCCTTGGCCTGGGCACAATCTTTCTTTTCGGTACTGAGCGGGGGGAAAAATACCGCAAGCAAATCGGTGAGTTCAGCGCCGATTTTCTGGATACGATAGCGGATGGCTGCAAAGAGATCCGAAAAAGTCTAAGCAAATAAGCACGATGTCGAACAAACACTTAAACAATCTTGGAGACATCGGCGAAGCGACTCAGTTGATAAACGATTTCAAGATTGTAAAAAAAGACTATTTTACATTGAAACGGCAGCATCGCGCATTGATTGAACGAGATCTGGAAGCCGTGGAGGACGATTACTGGGAGGATGAGAGTTTTGAGGAAGAAGTCAAGATTTTTGAGCGCAGAAAGGCGCTGTACGACGAAGCGCAGGACCTGTTCAAGGCGCTGAAATCCAAGTTAAATGTATAATTGGTTTATAAACGCATCGGAGAAAAAATTTGCCATTTCTTGAGCCGAAGTATCAAAAAGCAGCCGAGTTGCGAAACAAACGACGTCCCAAGCAACTTGCGGTCATCAACCAGGGCGGGTGTACTGGTTGCATGGTGTGCGTGGATTTCTGTCCCGTGGACTGCATAGAAGTTGTGCCGGGTCCGGACCCTGACAACCCCTCCGTGCACAAGCTGGTCGAGATTGACCTTCCCCTCTGCATCGGTTGCACCCTCTGTGCCAAGTACTGTCCGTGGGACACCATCGAAATGCTGGCATTTGACGGCGCTTACGCCATCGCTCCGGAGTGGACGTTGCGCGGTGTTGTCGATGAGCAGTGGCAACGGGAACCGGTCCAGGTAGAGGAGGCCAGACCACGCAGAAGAGATCGGGAAAAAAAAGCGACGGAATAGTCGTTTCCTCCGGATAATCTCGCACAGTTAGCCGGGCTTACTTGCCATAAGTTTGTATTTTCTCCACAATCCCTGCAACGATTCAGATTATTTTCTAAACAATTCACATACCAGGAATAAGAATGTCCAATTCGGCATCAGGCAACAAGAAACGGAAACGCATTTTGACCGGCGATCGCCCTACCGGCAAACTTCATCTCGGGCATTATGTTGGAACGCTTGCAAATCGCGTGCAGCTTCAGGGTGAATACGAAGTGTTTTTGCTGGTGGCGGATTATCATATGTTGACCACCAGAAGCGGCAAAGAGTACATCCAGGAAGTGGAACAAAATGCAAGAGACCTTGTGCTCGATTACCTCAGCGTCGGCATCGATCCGGAGGAGACGACGATTTACGTGCAATCGCTCGTGCCGGAAGTGGCGGAGATTTTCCTGATTTTCTCCATGCTGGTAACGGTGCCGCGATTGCAGCGCGTCCCGACTCTGAAAGAAATCATGGCGGATCAACTTATCGAGAATCCATCTGTTGGTCTATTGACCTATCCCGTCCTACAGGCTGCGGACATTTTAATCGTTCGGGCCGACCTTGTGCCCGTTGGTAAAGATCAGGAATCACACATCGAAGTGTGCCGTGAAATCGCGCGTCGGTTCAATCAGGTTTACGGCGATGTTTTCCCTGAACCGGAAGGGCTCTTCGGGGGCGGCGCCACGTTGGTTGGCACCGACGGCAAAGCAAAGATGAGCAAGAGCCTGAACAACGCCATTTTTCTGTCCGATGATGGAGAGACGGTCAGGCAGAAAGTGATGAAAATGTACACGGACCCGACGCGACTACGCGCCACCGACCCCGGCCACGTGGAAGGCAACCCGGTTTTCATGTATCACGATGCTTTCAACACGGACAAGGAAGAAGTTGAGGATTTGAAAGACCGCTACCGCAAAGGCAAGGTTGGCGACGTGGAAGTGAAGAAGAAGCTAATTGATGTTCTATATACTTTTCTGGAACCGGTACGTGAGCGGCGGCGCGCTTACGAGTCGAAACCGGGGTTGATTCGGGATATCCTGCACCATGGCACGGAAGTCGTAACCCGGGAAGGGCGGGAGACAATCCGTCTGATGCGCGACGCTATGGGCATGACCTACTTTAAAAAGTAACCGGGCAAGGCTTGGATGGCTACAATTGCCAGGCGAATCAGAGAAACAGATTTCTCGGATTTGCACGAACCTGAGATGAGCGAGGCGGATTGGCAGGATTTTCGCCGCGGCATTGCACTTTTTAACGATGGCCAGTTCTGGGATGCGCACGAAGCCTGGGAAGAAATCTGGAAACGACATCCCGAAAGTAGCCGTATCTTCTTTCAGGGCCTTATCCAGGTGGCCGCCGGCTTTCACCAGTTGCGCCGGACCATCTTCCACGGGGTCGACAAACATTTGCGCAATGCTTTGTGGAAACTCCGGCCCTTCCAGCCGCACTGCCTGGGCATAAACTTGAAATTGCTTGTTCATTCCGTGCAGGATGTTCATCGGGATGTGGCAGGTCTCACTTCCTCGAATCACAATGCGATGCGCACGATGGCTCTCCCGAAAATTGAGTTTTTGAACGCCACTTCGTCCTGAAACCAAACGGTGACAATTATGCGTTTCCTAAGACTTTCGATTTTCCTGCTGGCCGCAAGCCTTGCAGTTACGAGCTGCTCAAAGAGACTGTCGCTCTTGCAAGTACAGGGGGGATATTCACTGCTTTCCAACGAAATGAAGAAGGAAATAAGGAGGGTAGAGAAGTCGGTTGTCGGGGTGACTACCAAGATCATTTATGAAGTGCAGACGTTTGATTATGAGATGCAGAATGGCAATTTGGTTGCCGATGCCAGCAGCCCGGTACGATACCGGCTCAAGTCCGGTGATGCGGGCATTATTCGTGAAAAGGATGAGAAGACTCTTTCGGGTGGCGGTCTCGTGATAGAGCACGATCCGAGCGCCGGAAGTTACACGATTCTGACCAGCAGCCACCTTGTCTCGCCACGTGACACCACCGATACTTATTATTTAGATGAGCACGGCGCGCCAACCGGTGTCGTTTTTCAGCGACTCATCGTCAAGAAAGTCAGCCTTTCTGTGCGCGGTGGTAGCAATTGGCGTGTGCCCGCGCAGCTTCTTGTCAACAACTCCATATCGGATATTGCGATTATTGTGGGAGACACCGAGAAATATCTGGCCGGCGAGTATTTGAACGCACTTGGATATGATTTGGATCTGAGTTGGGGAGACTGGGTATTTATGTTCGGTTATCCGCAGCAGATTAAGCAGATGACCGGCGGCTGGGTCAGCGAGTCGCCGTACCGCGGCACATTTGCAGTTGATGCCGTCGTCCGCTTCGGCTTTTCTGGCGGACCGGTGTTTGCACTTTCCAGAAAGAAGTACGAATTGGTTTTTGTTGGCATCATCAAAAGCGTGCCCAGCGGTACCGTTGACTACATTGCTCCGGACGGCACTTTGCCCATAGGTTACCGCCTCACCGCTGATGACACTCAGAAGCTCATTGTCAGCCGGGAAGTAGTTGTCAACTATGGCACAGTTTATTGTGTGAATCCGAAATTGATCAAACGCTTTATCAAAGCCGCCAAAGCGCCGCTTGAGGCCAACGGCGTCTTCCTGCATCGTAAGTATTACGGCCGGGGTACGTGACCCTATTACCGATCAGGCACTTCGTTGTCAATGAACGTTGGCGGGATGTAGCAGCAATGTTGTTGTATCGTTGTGATCAAAGGAGGGTGTCTTTCTGAGAGATGGATTCGATCACCGGATTTAAGAATGGAAAAAAAGTGCGACACCTTAATTCAAAAAGTGTCGCACTCTTGCAATCCTCATATCCTAAACAGGGACAACATCCTGCGCCTGCGGCCCTTTCTGGCCATCAGTCACTTCAAACTCCACCTTCATGCCTTCTTCCAGGGTCCGGTATCCCTCGCCACGAATAGACGTGTAGTGCACGAAGATATCGCCGCCCTGATCGCGCGTGATAAAACCGTAGCCTTTGGTGCTGTTGAACCACTTGATGGTTCCTGTTTCTCGCTCTGCCATGTCGTTGTGTCACCTCCTTCTGCTTGAAACTCATACAATGCGGCCAGAGCGTTCGAAACAGACCCCCGGGGACAAACTTACTTTTGGCAAAGAACGGCAACCGACTGCTTGTATAAAGGACATAATGATGATTTGAAAAAGTTACGATCCTTACAAAACTCAATTTAAATTTACAAAAGAATTTTTTTAAGTCAAACAGTTTTTCCCAAAAATGTTTTTCAAAGACAGGCGGGTCCGTGGTGTTATAGAAATGCGTCGGAAGGAAGTGAAATCCCTTTCAATTTGCGATATGCATTGATGGCGAAGTTGTCTGTCATGCCGGCGACAAACTCGGTGACGGTCATGATGCGGCTGTAGTCGTCCCTTAAGTTGTCTGCACCGGCGAAGTGACTGTCCGGCATGAGCTGTTTTACGAGCAGCGAATGGTTACTCTGACCGTCGAACACGGCATTCAGCCAGATGTCCAGCAAACCGGCAAGCACCTCATAGCCGGCGACCTCAATCTCCACGATGGCCCTGGCTTTGTAGATTTGCTCGAAAGATATTTTAGAAATTTCGTCGAGGCTCTGCGCTGCCGGAATGAGTTTGCGGAGTGGGGTGTCAAACGTGCCCTGCAGGAGGTGGTCCAGATTTTCCATGAAAATATCCGCCGATTCCCAGACCAGCTTGTTGATGGCTTTGGCACGCAGTAAGCCCGCTTTTTCTCTCAGGTCGTGAGTTTTTTGGTAGAAAGATTCAGAGGTGAGAAAATCGTCTGCGATGATTGCCATGAACAATGCTTCAAAAGTTTCAAACGAGACGCGACCGAGTTTAAACCCATCCTCAAAATCGATGATCGAATAGCAAATGTCATCCGCAGCTTCCACCAGAAACGCCAGGGGGTGGCGACGCCACATGGGGGCGCCCGAGTCATGCCGCGCGATCAACCCGAGTTCATCCGCGACGCTTTTGAAGGTCTGCTGCTCAGATTGGAAGAAGCCGAATTTCTTTTCGCTGGCATTTTCTGAGTCGTGTAAATCCGGCAGAGATGGCTTTGGATATTTGGTGAAAGCCCCGAGCGTTGCCAAGGTGAGACCCAAGCCAATATCGATTTCCGAATGAGCGGGGGGCGTGCGTGTCAGCAGTCGGAATCCGGCGGCGTTGCCTTCAAAATTCTGCAGATCCGCGACTTCTTTTTTGTTCAGGCGATGCAGGAATTTGGCCGCAGCAGGACTCCTGAAGTACGTTGAGATCGCGTCTTCGCCCGAATGCCCGAAAGGCGGGTTGCCGATATCATGCGCCAGACAAGCTGCCGCCACCACGGCTTCGAAATCGGCTGCGGTCACGCCGATGGCAGCAAAGCGCTCCGGCGCCATTTTGATGATTCGGTCGCCCGCAATTCTGCCCAGCGATCTGCCGACGCACGAAGCCTCGAGGCTATGCGTCAGCCTAGTGTGCACAAAATCATTTTCCGGCAGCGGCACAACCTGCGTCTTGTTTTGCAGGCGTCTGAAGGCCGCTGAGAAAATTACCCGGTCAAAATCGCGCTGGAATTCACTGCGACCTTCGCTGGTTTGCGCAAATGTCCCCGACTGTTTACGTCCGAGCCGTCTGCTTAAAAAAAGTCTTTCCCATTCCTTAAAATGATTCAGGCGTCTTCAGGCAGGTAGTTTGTCACAATAAGTTCGGTTAGTTTACCACGCTTTTGGGGATTGCTGTTGATGGCTCTTATGGCTTTCACTTTGTCCACACTAAAGCCATTGCTAGTGTATAAGTCACGAACTCGTTTTGAAGAGGAGTTTGAGAGAATAAATTTTACTTTCTTTCTATGTAGCTGGTGGCATACTTCGCTTAGCTTTATTTGTGAGTCCCGTCTAAACCCCTCAGCCTGATATGCAGTGAAATTTGCAGTCTTGGAGATTGGTTCGTATGGAGGATCGAAATAAACTAGGTCGTTCTCACCCGCGGCATTTATAACGTCCTCGAACGATTTGCACTCAAGTTGGACGTTCTTCAGAGCGGTTGAAACCTCCCGCAGGTTTTCTTCGTCACAGATTCTTGGCGATTTGTAAGATCCGAAAGGCACATTGAATTTACCTTGACGGTTTACCCTATAAAGGCCGTTATAGCACGTCTTGTTGAGGTAAATCATCCTGGCTGCCTTTTTTGTATAATGACGTTTTTCGAGGTCCAAACTTCGAACACGATAATAGTAATCCTCACAGTGTCGTTTGCTGTGACTAATTAGAAGTTCAATTACGCGTTCAACGTCTTGTTGAATTGCCCTATAAGTGTCTATCAGTTCTAGGTTTAAGTCAGATATGACCG
>SMXE01000051.1 GCA_004357015.1 Caldithrix sp. | reverse complement strand
GGAATGCGGCGCCAAAGTCTTTTCCGAGAATCTCAACACCGGAGAGCGCAAGCACACCAGCACGGCCTACCTGACTTTCGTAGCACTCGATGAAAACCGGCGCCCTATAGCGGTAGAGCCGATCATGCCAGAAACGGACGAAGAGAAACGTCGGTGGAAACAGGCGGAAATCCGGCGTGACAACCGGATCAAACAAAAGGCGGTTTTGAGCGAGTAACAGACCGTCCGCCTGCTTTTCGTGCAAATTTAGCCCTTGAATTTGATGGCCAATGTGACTATCTTAGCACCTGATTTCGGGATTCAAAACCAGGTGACCCTGACCGACAAAATAAAGCAAAAGGCGCTGGCGCTTGGTTTTGACCTGGCAGGAGTAGCGCCTGTCGGGCCTGTGCCCGAACTTTCCTTCTACCGGGATTGGATAGACGCCGGGTATGCCGGTAAAATGGCGTACCTGGAAAAAAATATCGACAAGAGGGAAGATATCACCAGGGTCGTCCCGGAAGCAAAATCGGTTATCGTCTGCGCCCGGATTTATAATACAAACCAACCTTTGTCCGTCGAACAAACGGACCGTACGCGGGGCTGGATTTCGCGTTACAGTTGGGGCGACGATTACCACGACGTTTTGCAAAAAATGCTCTTTGAATTACTCGACTTCATCACGCTGGCGGCACAGGACGAGGTCATCGGCAGGATTTACGTCGACACAGGACCTGTCATCGACCGGGTTTATGCAAAGTACGCCGGCATCGGCTGGTTTGGTAAGAATACGTGCCTCATCAATCAGGAGAAAGGCTCGTGGTTTTTCATCGGGGAAATCATCACCAATCTCGAGCTTGCCTACGACAGTCCCACGCCGGACCGATGCGGCACATGCACACGCTGTATCGACGCCTGCCCCACGGATGCGATCCTCGAACCTTATGTTCTGGACGCGCGGCAATGCATCTCCTATCTCACCATCGAGCTCAAGGAGGATATCCCGGTTGAACTGCGGGAAGGCATCGGTAATCACGTTTTCGGCTGCGACATCTGTCAGGATGTGTGCCCGTGGAACCGCAAAGCGGCAGAAACCGACAGCGATGCGTTCAAGCCGCGAGAAGGTATGATGAATCCGGAGCTTGACACGCTTGCCAATCTGAGTCTTGAAGAATTTCGCCAACGGTTCCAGGGCAGCCCGATAAAAAGAACGAAATACAAAGGCTTTCTGCGCAACGTCGCTGTGGCTCTGGGCAACTCAGGTGAATCGCGGTTTCTGCCACTGCTGCAGAAGCTGGCGCAGAACGAGGAGCCGCTTATCGCCAGGCACGCAGCGTGGGCAATCAAAAAACTCAAACAAAGTTAGATCAATTTGGAAGAAAAAAAGATAAAAGTCATCCACCAGATCCCGATATTCCCACTGCCAAACCTGGTTTTCTTTCCGAAGACCTTTCTGCCGCTGCACATCTTTGAACCGCGTTATCGCAGGATGATCGAAGATACCACCGCGAGTGAAAATCTGATCGGGATGGCCCTGTTAAAAGAGGGCTGGCAACAAGACTACTTCGGCAGCCCGGAGGTGCACGACATCGCCTGCGTTGGCAAAATTCAGCAGACTGAGAAGTTGTACGATGGCAAATACAACATCATGCTTTACGGCATGAGCCGCGTGAGAATCATCGGCTTTGTGCAGGATAGGCCCTACCGGATTGCGAAGGTTAAATACCTGAAGGACTTCACGTTCGACCACGACGAATTCAACGAAACGCACGAGACCGCCGCCTTCCTGAGTTTGCTGCAGCGGTACCTGCGCGAAATTGGCGTGGAGAACATCGACGATCTGTTGAAGCTGAAGAACCAGTCATTTGAATCCGTCATCAACCAGGTTGCATCTATCCTGGATTTTACGCCGCTGGAAAAACAAAAGCTGCTGGAAGAAGGCCGCCTGGGCGTCCGGTATGAATGGCTCCGGAAGCTGCTGAAAGAAAAGCTGTTTGCATTTGGCGTCGCCAGAAAAATAAAATACGTACCCAAAGACCCAAGCTGGAACTAAGAATATGACTGTTGAATTTGTTTGTGAAAACTGCGACAAAGATGTAATGCGCGATCTGGCGAATGGCGCCGAGAGTGGCGAGTGCCCCCATTGCGGGCGGGAGTACCCAATCGAACTGTCCGCCAGCATGCTGCAAGGCGGCAAGGTCGACCGGTGCGTCCTCTGTCGACGCGACAAATTTTATGTCCAGAAAGATTTCAACCCGCGGCTTGGCATACTTATTTTTGCAATCGGGGTCGCCTTTAGCTACCACACATACGGCCTCACGCTGGTCATTGCGACCATCATCGACTTCATTCTTTACAAGGTTCTGAAAACCGTGACCATCTGCTACCACTGCCGCGCTATCTATCGCGACTTTGAAGAAGACCCCGAGGACCGCGGCTTCGACCATGAGCTGGCCATGTCGTTGGTTATGAAGGATAAGAGGAAACAAGAGCAGGAAAAGACAGTCGCATGACCCCGTCATATTGTATGTGTTAAATTATGACCCAAGTAAATTAAATAGTGTCTGAACGAAAACTCGATCACTTTATGTCATTCCGGGGCAATCTTCTTAGCCGAAATCACTTTGCTCCTGTCAGGGGATTCCCGCGACGGGAATGACGAGAAAAGAGAAACTAACTAATTTAGGAATCTTGGCAAAAGCTGACAAAGGCTCACCATGAAGATCACTTTGAAATTCTTCGGGCAACTGCGCGAGTTGACCAAATGCGACGAAACGGAAATTCAGGTTAAAGAGGACACAATGGTGGAAGATCTCATCTGGGTGCTGGGCGAACGCTTCCCCAACATTCGAGAGCACCTGAAAGTGGTCAGCTTTTCAATCGATAACGAGTATGCCGGAAAAGGTACCGTTTTACAGGACGGCAATGTCGTTGGGCTATTGCCGCCCATCAGCGGAGGTTGAGGTGGTTCAGCTCACGCCAGAGAAAATCGATATCGAAGCTCTGCTGCAGGGCGTTGACGACCACGCAACCGGGGGCGTGGTCCTGTTTCTCGGCAAAGTGCGCAACCATGCCGGCGGCCGCGAAGTAACAAGAATGGATTATGAGGCCTATCCTGAGATGGCGGAAGCCAAGATGCTGGAGGTCGAAAAACAAACTCTGGGGAAATGGCCGGTGCAGAAAATTGCCCTGGTGCACCGCACCGGCAAGCTGCAACTTGGAGAAGTCAGCGTAGCCATCGCCGTGGCCTGCGCGCACCGAAAAGATGCATTCGAAGCCTGCCGCTTCGCCATCGACACGCTCAAAGAAATTGTGCCGGTCTGGAAGAAAGAGTATTTTGCAGACGGCGAAGCGTGGGTGGAAGGCGTCATTCCGAGAACGCCGTAATCCAAAACTGAGGGAGACTTATCCCGATATGATGGTTCAATTCAGCATATTGCCGATCAGCGACAACCGGCATATCAGCGAGCCGATTGCAAAGGCGCTAAAGATCGTGCATGAAAGCGGTCTGGAGTACAAACTCACCCCCATGGGTACCCTGGTCAAAGGCGAGTGGAAGGAAGTGATGGCGGTCATCAAAAAATGCCACGAGGCGGTGCGCAAGGACTATGACCGGGTGATGACCCACATCAAGATTGATGACGTCAAAATCAATGAGCATTCATTCGAGCACAAGATCGAAGCCGTGGAAGAGAAAGCCGGCATCGAGTTCAAAAAATAAAGCAGGCGCATGATATTTTCACTATTCGCACTCGCACTTGTCTCTTTCTTGGTCGTGGCTATCCTTGCATGGTGGATTCGAAAGCTCTCCGCGCGGTTGGAAAGTACGACCCAATCTCTCACTCGTACAAGGCGTAAACTGGAATTCGTTGAGGAAACCCTCGGTCAGGAAATCGCAAAACTGCGGTACGGCCTCAAAAAGAACACCGGGCAGTTGACGTTCCACGGCGATATGACGTTCAAAGAAGCGCTGGCAATCAATCCGAGGGTGCAGGAGATCATGGGCGAGATGCACGTCGGCGGATGCCCTGACTGCGCGGTCGATTTGAAGCAGACGCTGGCTTACGGCGCTGCCATCAACAACGTCGGTGTGGAAGACTTCCTCGTCGCACTCAACGATCTGCCGGAGTCGAAAAGCGCAACGAACAAGCCGGATAAATCTCAACATCCTGAACTGGTCATTTTACAATGAGCAAATTTCGGCAACACTTTTTTGTTTGTATTAACCAGCGGCCGCCTTTTGCAAAACCTTCCTGCGGCCCGCAAAACGCCAATCAAATCCTGATGATGCTGACAGAAGAAGTAGAAAAGCGCGGGCTACAAGAAGAGGTTCGCATTACCGGCAGTGCATGCCTGGGACCTTGTGACGAAGGCCCGGCGATGGTGGTTTATCCCGAAGGAACGTGGTATCAACACGTCACGCCGGAAGATGTAGCTGAAATCGTAGAAAGCCACATTTTGAACGACAAACCGGTCGATCGCCTGATTTACACCTGGCCGCAGCAAGCTTAACTTTTGAGGAGAGTTCATGACGAGCAAAAATAGCAAGAAAGTCTTGATGGTTCTGGCACACAATAATTTCAGGGATGAAGAGTACTCCGCCGCTCGTGAAAAGCTGGATAGTATCGGCGCCACCGTTACAACGGCCTCGACACTAACGCATGACGCTGCAGGGAGCCAGGGAATGAGACTGAACCCAGATATGATGATCGATGATGTAAATCCGGATGATTACGACGCAGTGGTCTTTATCGGAGGCACAGGCGCCAGCCAGTACTGGCACGACGTTAAAGCGCACGAGATCGCCAAATCGCTGGACCAAGCGGGCAAAGTGGTTGCAGCCAGTTCGCACGCTTCGGTAACGCTGGCCGTGGCCGGCATCCTCAAAGGCAAAAAGGTGACAGGACATGTCGCGATCTACGAAAAGCTACAGATTATCGGCGCCGAGTACACGGGCTCAAAACTGGAAGTCGATGGCAACATCATCACCAGCTCCGGCGCAAACGCGGCGAAAGAGTTTGCAGAGGCATTGGGCAAGGCGTTGAGTTAACTTTGCCCGAAAACCCCGGAGGGTCTATTTGAACTTATGGGATTTCCCATGTAATCCCATAATTAAGCATTAAGCAGTAAAAGTAAAGAGGCAAAAATGGATATTACATCTCAATTAAGTCAAATGTCCACTGAAGAAAAGCTTCGCGCGATGGAGTCAATTGGGGACGATCTATGCCATACCTCAGACTTCACTTCTCCGGGTTGGCATAAAGATATTCTTGAAGAAAGGGAAAAACGTCTCAAAGAAGGTAAAGAGGAAATTCTTGATTGGGAAGAATCTAAGCAGCAGTTAAAAGATTCTCTTTCATGAAAATTCGAATACTCAAATCAGCGCAAGAGGATTTGAGAGAAGGATATTGGTTTTACGAAAGCCAAGAAGCTGGTCTCGGTGATTACTTTCTCGATTCCTTAAACTCCGATATTGAATCACTGAACAAAAACTTGATCACTCATGTCATTCCGGCGGTCTCTTGTGCCGGAATCCCTTTGCCTTTGCCACGGGATTCCCACCAGAGGCATGCGGGAATGACCGGAAAAGCTGTTTTCCTTTCAGACGCGAATTAGCATACCCACCCCCCGGGGTTGGAAATTCTTAGGACTCAAAAGAAACCAAAAAGTACAATGTTCTCGCAAAGTTACAACCACTACGGTGAGTTTCTGCAACAGAAGTTCGGTCGCAGAGTGCACAAAATACCGATCAACGCCGGCTTCACCTGCCCGAACCGCAATGGGGCGGTGGCATTCGGCGGCTGCACCTACTGCAACATCGACAGCTTCACACCCGAGGCGGCGCGCGCTCGCATCCCGGTGCGTGAACAGGTCGAAAACAGCATCGGCTACCTGAAAACCCGCTTCAAAGCAACAGCCTTTATCGCGTACTTCCAGCCTTACTCAAACACTTATGCGGATCTGCCCCACTTGCAAGATCTCTATGAGCAAGCGCTGGCGCACCCCGAGGTAGTCGGCATTTCCATCGGAACGCGGCCGGATTGCATCGACGCAGAGAAACTGAATTATCTGCAGGAATTAACCCGCGACTATTTCGTGACCGTTGAATACGGCATCGAATCCGTCCACGATGAAACACTGCGCCTGATCAACCGGGGGCACGACTACAAATGCACCGTCGAGGGAATTCATCAAACTGCAAGTCGCGGCATTTACGTTTGCGGGCACCTGGTTTTCGGCTTCCCTAATGAAAGCCGCACCCAAATGCTTGATACGGTAGATGAAGTATCGAGGCTGCCGCTGGATTTCGTCAAGCTGCACAATCTGCACGTGGTACGTTACACGGAGCTTGCGCGGCAATTCAAGGCGCAGCCATTTTACGTTTTTTCATTCGATGAATGGGTTGATTTTATCTGCGATGTCATCGTACGGCTCAACCCCGACTTCAGAATCGAACGGTTGTACGGAGATGCGCCGCCGCACCTGTTGATCGAGCCGCAATGGTGCCACGAAAAAAGTGCGGCTGAAATCATCTATGCAATTCAGCAAAGACTCGAAACGCTGGACACCTGCCAGGGCAAAGACTTCAAGTCACGTGTGGCACAATCGGCTTTAGCCTAATCCAGCGCAGCCGGAACCAAGGGTATATTTAACCACAGATAATGCACAAATCGCTGAGAAAGACCTAATGGACGATGACCAAAAAAAGACCGCAAAGAAGCACCTGACGCTGATTGCGGTGGGAGTCATCGGCGTGCTGATTCTGCTATCAATGCTGTCATTTCTTGCTTCACCGCATTAACGGGAGGAACTCCTGAGCACTATGCAGGCAATAATTAAACGACTGCTAATCGAAATTGGCGAAGATCCGGAACGCGAAGGTCTGCTGAATACGCCGGCCCGTGTCGCCAAATCCTATGAATTCCTGACGCGCGGCTACCAGCAGGACCCTTGCAAAATCATTACGGACGCGCTGTTCACCGAACGCTGCGACGAGATGATTGTGGTCAAAGACATTGAAGTTTACAGCTTGTGCGAGCACCACCTTCTGCCGTTTTACGGCAAATGTCACGTGGCTTACATGCCCAACGGCAAGGTGGTGGGGTTGAGCAAAATCCCAAGAGTGGTGGACGTTTACGCGCGCCGGCTGCAGGTACAGGAACGGCTCACCAACCAGATAGCCGACCTTCTGCTGGATTGTCTTAACCCAGAGGGTGTGGCCGTCGTCATCGAAGCGCGGCATCTGTGCATGATGATGCGCGGCGTCGAAAAACAAAACACTGTGGTCAGTACCAGCGCCCTTCGCGGCGTGTTTCGCGATAATCTTTCCACACGGGCAGAATTCATGCAACTGATTAAACCACAAAGAAACGTTTAAGCGAATTTGAGGGAGAGTTAACAATGCCTAAGTTAACGTTTCTCAGTCACGCGGCTTTCCTGCTGGAAAGCGACAGCGCCACCATCCTCATCGATCCTTTTCTAAGCGGCAACCCGCTGGCGACGGTGAAACCGGAAGAAGTGGCCTGCGACTACATCCTGCTCACGCACGGGCACGGCGATCATATCGGCGACACTGTCACTATTGCAAAACGCAACAATGCCACGGTCATCGCCAACTACGAAATTGCTACCTGGTGCGGCAAGCAGGGCATCACAGTTCACCCGATGCATATCGGCGGCGCACACGAGTTTCCGTTTGGCCGCGTCAAGCTCACCATCGCCCACCACGGCTCCGGCTACGAAACCGACGACGGCATGATCTACATGGGCAACCCGGCCGGCGCCCTCATAACAACAGCAGATAAAACCATCTACCATGCCGGCGACACCGCGCTCTTTCTGGATATGAAACTCATCGGAGAAATGAACCGGATCCACCTGGCGTTGCTGCCCATCGGCGACAATTTTACCATGGGCATCGATGACGCGGTCAAGGCGGTGGATTTTCTCAATCCAAAACTCGCCATCCCGATGCACTATAAGACGTTCGATCTCATCGACGTCAACCCCCAAGAGTTTGTCCGGAAAACCCAGGCCATCGGCAAAGAAGCGCAGGTTCTGGCCGTGGGCGGTCAGCTTGAGTTTTAGTGTCAGCCTTGGGCTGGATCATTGATCTTGATGTCTTGTCACCAGGGCGCTTAGCATGGCCAGAATACTATTCCTGATGCCAACAAAAACCTACCGGGCAAGCGCTTTTCTTTTGGCTGCTGAGAAACTTGCTCTGGAAGTGGTCGTCGCCTCGGAACGGCAACAGGCGCTGGAATCGCTCACCGAAAACAAGACCCTCACCCTGGACTTTTCAAATCCGGACGGCGCTTCAGAGAATATCGTTGCGTTCGCAACGAAGGTGAAACTCGATGCCATCATCCCGGTGGATGAAGACACCGCCGTGATTGCAGCACTTGCACTGAAAACCCTGGGACTGCCGCACAACAGCCCGAAAAGCGCCATGGCAGCGCGCGAAAAACCCAGAATGCGCAGACTGCTCACGGACGCCGGTCTGCCCTCCCCCGATTTCTCGCTCGTGTCTATTGAGGATGATTTTGCATCTGTGGCCAGAGAAATGTCCTACCCGTGCGTGCTCAAGCCGACTTTTCTTTCCAGCAGCCGCGGTGTGATTCGTGCTGATGGTGCCGGAAGTTTTGTAAACGCGGCAAACAGGATCTCCGCTATTCTCGAAAATCTCCAGTTGTCCACCTATGACCAAAAACTTGCCGGACAGATTCTGGTGGAAGACTACATTCCCGGCGAAGAGGTTGCGCTTGAAGGGCTCCTGACAGAAGGCCATCTGAAAACCCTCGCCATTTTCGACAAGCCTGATCCGCTCACGGGGCCCTACTTCGAAGAGACCATTTACGTCACGCCTTCGCGTCACCCGGAGTCGGTTCAGCAGCGGCTGAGACAAGCCGTAACGGCTGCCGCACAGGCCATGGGCATTCGCCACGGCCCGGTACATGCGGAAATACGGATCAACCAGGACGGCATCTG
Source organism: Caldithrix sp. (assembly GCA_004357015.1). Classification (GTDB taxonomy): domain Bacteria; phylum Zhuqueibacterota; class Zhuqueibacteria; order Oceanimicrobiales; family Oceanimicrobiaceae; genus CR04bin15. The sequence goes on along the minus strand of SMXE01000051.1, from coordinate 1,814 downwards.
GATTCTGGAGATAGCGGCGCGCTCCATCGGCGGCCTGTGTGCGCGCGCGCTTCGCTTCGAAAATGACATGTCCCTGGAGGAGCTGATCCTGCTGCACGCCATCGGCGAAGACGTCGGCCACGTCAAACGGGAGGAAAACGCATCTGGCGTGATGATGATTCCCATACCGCAAAAAGGCACGCTGCGCGCAGTGTCCGGGGAAAAGCAGGCCCTGGCTGTGAAGCATGTCGATGACATCAGAATAACCATCCCGCTTTCACAAGAGGTCGTGCCGATGCCCGAAGGCAACAGATACCTCGGTTTCATTTTCGCCCGAGCAGAAACACCGCAGGAGGTTGAAAGCGCACTGCGTGAGGGGCACAGGAAACTTGTTTTTGACATCGGCCAACCTTGCGAAGATTCGGAACCTTCGCAAGGTTAGTTAGTGTCTGGACGAAAACAGTCTCTTCTATTCATTCCTGTATGCCTTTGACGGAAATTCCCTGGCCATAGCAACGAGATTCCGGCACAAAACATCGCCGGAATGACTTGGGTGGTCGAGTTTTTCGTTCAGACACCAGTTAGATATATTAAGCAAAATAGCGACAACCTAAAATGTAACCGGAGGAAGAACACATGTCGCGGATACCTGTTTTTGGAGAAAATGTGTTGCGGGGAATCTTGTCAACTATTATAGCGCTGGCGGTCGCAAGCAGTCTCACAGCGCAGGTTCGTTTCGCGGTCTCATTTCCCGAAAAATTGAGCGCCGGTCTATTGGACGGCCGTCTTCTCCTCATGCTCTCAACCGACGTTTCGGGCGAGCCGCGCTTCCAGATCAAAGACAGTCGCGATACGCAGTTGATTTTTGGGGTAGATGTGGCAGGCATGAAACCGGGAGAAAAGATTGCGTTCAACCACGAAGCCTTCGGTTATCCTATCGCGAGCCTGGAAGACGTGCCCGCCGGAGAATACCACGTACAGGCGCTGCTGCACATCTACGAAACCTTTCAGCGCGCAGACGGCCACGTGGTCAAGCTTCCCATGGACCGCGGCGAAGGGCAACACTGGAACCGTGCGCCCGGCAACCTTTACAGCACCCCCAAAAAAGTACGCTTCGGTCCGAACCAACGTGCGGCCATCGAGATTGAGCTGGACAGCAAGATTCCGCCGATCCCGGATCCGCCGGAGACAAAGTACATCAAACACATCAAAATTCAGAGCAAGCTGCTCACCGAGTTTTGGGGCCGGCCCATGTACCTGGGCGCGCACGTGCTGCTGCCGGCAGGCTTTGACGAACACCCTGAGGCGCGCTACCCGCTGGTCATCGATCATGGCCATTTCCCGTACGACTTCGGTGGCTTTCGTGAAACGCCGCCGGATTCGAGTCTCGAGCCAGACTACAGCGAACGGTTCGGCATTCACGGCTACAATAAGATCGTGCAGGAGCATGCGCACCAATTTTATGCAGACTGGACCGGACCGGACTTCCCGCGCGTGCTGCTCATCAAGATTCAGCATGCCAATCCGTATTACGATGATTCGTACGCCGTCAATTCCGAAAATGTCGGACCGTACGGCGACGCCATCACCTACGAGCTGATTCCGTACGTTGAGAAAACATTTCGCGGTATCGGCGAAGGCTGGGCGCGCTTCCTTTACGGCGGCTCCACCGGCGGCTGGGAGGCGCTGGCAGCGCAGATTTTCTACCCGGATGAATACAACGGCTGCTGGGCGGCCTGCCCGGATCCTATCGACTTTCGCGCTTACTGCCTGGTGAACATCTACGAGGACAAGAACGCTTACTACCTGGAAGGCGCCTTCAAACGCACCCTGCG
>SMXE01000050.1 GCA_004357015.1 Caldithrix sp. | reverse complement strand
TGCAAGCGGGTCATAATGACCGAACACGTTTGAACAAGATTCATGTTTCGAAAACTATTACTGGGAACCGCACTACTCTTTCTGTTCTTGCTGCTGGTGGTACACAGCGGTTGGAACCTATTCAACCTGAATGACGGCCTGAAAAATTTGCTGGAGTCCAAAGTCCGTGCGATTGCGGGCGAAAACTTCAGCGTTGATAAATTCAAACTTGGTTTTGGGTCGCTCAAGCTCGAAGGTGTCAAGCTTGTTTTTGACGACGCCCCGTACGAAATCTGGATTAAGGAGCTGCGCCTCGGCTACAGTATCGGCAGCCTGTTGCGGGGCGACGCGATTCCTGCAAAAACGGCCGAAGAGATCACGATCCACAACCCCCGCCTTACCTTGCTTTTCGACTCAAAAAAAGCCAAAACCACTGACGTGAACCTTTCGCTGGATCTGTCCAATGAAGCCGAGCGGCTTTACCGCTCAATGCTCAAAGAGTACGATTTCATCAAGCGAATCACGATCTTCGATGGGGAAATTGAAATTGTTGATACCAGCACCGGCACCCGCACAGAACTGGCTCGGCGAATCAACGGCTGGGCGTATACCGATGAAAAGGGGAAGGCGTGGTTGCGGTTGGCCGGCCACCTTTTCACCACCGATGAGTACAATATGGTCATGTACGGGCAGCTCGATCTCAACCGTGGTGGCTTGGATTACGTCAATGTGGATCTGCATGACTATCACCTGGGAAACGAGATTCCGTTCTTGATTCCTGACTACCTGGACGTTCTCTCGGGTCTGGTGAACGGCCACCTCACAATTACTGAGCGCCGGCAGCCCACCCGGGGCTTCAACCTTGAAGGTACGGTCAAATTGGTGGACGGCCGCTTCAAAGTCGCAACGGAAAACCTCTATCTTGAGGATGTTAATATCGAAGCTGAGATCAGCGACTGGAACATCGAAATAACCAGCGCAACCCAGAACATCAATGGCTCGCCGTTCTCCCTGGAAGGCAGCATCGACAACATTCTCGATCCGCAACTTGACCTGCACCTCACTTCAACCCGCGTGGATGTTGCAAGATTCCTTAAACAGTTCTTGCCAGAAAAGTCACTGCCATTCACAGGCACAACAGCACTCGATGTCACCATGACCGACGCGCTGAACAGGCCGAAAATTCGAGGCACACTCAACTCGGACAGCCTGCTAATCTTTCAAAACAAACTCAGGAACCTCGATGTCGAAATTGGCCTAAACAACTCATCGTTGACTTTCTCTGAAATCACCGGCACAATCGACGACGCTACGATAACAGGCATTGGACGCATAGACTTCCTTGCACCGGAAAACCCCATTAATTTCGATATAAACATCGCAGGCGACTGGACTGAGGTTTTGCACCGATTCGGCTTGACGAGCGTGACGAACTGTTCCGGGACGGCTGAACTGAAGGCGTTTGGCCCGCTAGATGAGCCGATCAGCACAGGGAAATTCGAACTTGATTTCTCAAATGGCGAAACGGAAACTCCGGGTCTTGTTGGTTCGCTGAGATATAACGATGGCCGGATAGCCATAAACGCCTCTTCGACCGACGGTGAATTCAGCCTTTCCGCCTCTATTGACAATATTCATAATACGCCGACCGTGAATCTCGATGCGACCAACCTGGATCAAATCTTGCGCATTGCGAACATTTCCGGGTTCGGGTTTCTGCAGAAACGCTACCGGCTCAATATGACTCTGGAGGGAGAATGGCGGCGTCTGCTACTATCGGCGGATGTTTATCGCAGGGACAATTACGAGAAAATCCTCAGGCTCGATGCCAATGCCGATCACGGCGTTGTGGACGGCACAATTGCCTTTTTGCCGAACTCCGGCAAGGCGGCAAAGGGCAAGTTTAAGGCGGAATGGCGTGATGACAGAATCAAGATTTCTCATCTGAACGTGGAAGACTGGCTGACCGGCGCGCTGGACTTCTCTCGTTCGGACATGCAAACGGCCTCGGGCAACCTGTCGTTGTCCGGACTCGATCTTTCGCTGCTGATGGCAATTCTGGGCAAAACAGATGCCGATGCGTATCGCGGCAAACTGTACGGCAGAATAGAGGTGGGTGGTGACCGGACCGACGCCGAAGTTACTGCCAACATCTGGTTGTTGGAAGGCTTCCTGCACGATTTGGGCCCGATCAAGGGTGAGATAGATCTAAGCGCCACCGATTCTGCCATCGTCTTGAAGAAACTCACTGTAAATGCCGACTCATTTGATCTTATCGCAAAAGGTCAGTACGACATCATTGCAAATGAAATAAGCGGGGCGATCGCCGGTTCGCACGTGCGGGTTGAAGATGTGCTCTTGTTGCTGACCGGACAGGAGGATATCGTTAAAGGCAACGCCACCATTCAGGTTTCGGTGAAGGGAAAACCACCCAAGCTACCCCTTTATGGCAGCGTGGTCGTGCACAACACAAAGATTCTCAAGCTCGCTTTCGATGAAGTTCTGCTGGATTTCGGCAGCGAGTCAGAAGCCAACGGTTCATATATTTCGGCCAATGCATTGCATGTCGGCAGGGCGCAGCTTTCCAAAGGGCAGGAGTTCACGCTTACCGGAACCGCCCACCTGCCGCTCAAGGATGGGCAAGGCGTGAATCTGGATTTGTCCGGAGACGGCAATTTTCTTGCTTTGCTCCCCGACCTGGCAGAGCTTTTCACGAAAACCAGTAGCGAAGGTCATCTCGATTTACGCCTGGCCGGGCATTACAAGAGACCTGACTTTACGGGTAGCCACCTGAACTTCAGCGCTGGCGAACTGCACCTCAGCAGCGTCGTCAAGAAAGTCGAAAATGTGGAGGGCGAAATGGACGTCCTTGCTGACGACTATTTTCTCGACATAAAGAAGTTGCGCGGAACGGTCGATAACCGGGAAATCACGATCTCAAATACCAATGACATGAATAGCCTGGGCCGGAAGCAGGGCCGTTATCAGCCTCTTCGAGTTGGTGGCGACGACCTTAATCTTGGCGCTATTCTGGTGAGCGTCTCGCCGAAGGGAATTCCGCTGAATATTCCGGGCTTGATGGAAGAAGGTGATGTGGGTTGGTTTGAATTCAAGGGTTACATGCCAAGGGAAAATCTCTTCATCACAGGACCCTGGCGACGTCCCGTGGTTCGCGGCAAGGTGATCGTGCGCAACGCCAACATGATGTTCCCGTTCGACGAAGGCGCTGGCGATGGCAACCCGGTGGTGATGAATATCATGAACAACATCGACTGGGACCTGCAAGCCTTGGCCGGCAAGGATGCCAGTTATGTGCGTCAATTCCCTGCCGGGATGTTTGTGGATATCGACATCACCAAAGGCGCTCACCTGGAATTCAAAGGCATCCTGAAGGATTCAACCTTCACCATCGGTGGTTTGGTCGAATCCACGCGCGGCGAGATTGAATACCTGGATTTGAATTTTCGCGTTGAAAAAATGGGCGTTGAGTTCAACCCGGCATCGCTTTACCCGATGGTGTACGGCAGAGCTTATACAGTCCTTCGCGACTCTACAAATGTACCAAGCGATGTCTATCTCACCCTTTTTACTGTAGATGACATCAATCAGGAATTGGACAAAGGCAGATGGGATCGAGTCAATATCAAGCTGTCGTCGCAATACCCGACTTACGATCAAACGCAAAGTCAGATCATGAGAACGCTGGGCTATTCATCAGAAACCATCGACGACCAGGCCCGGAAGGTCGTTGGTTCGAGTACCGACAACATGCTTTTCAGACCCCTCCTGCGACCTATCGAGCGGGAGTTGGAGCGCAAGCTGCAACTTGACCTGGTCAGATTCAGTTATGCTATCACGCAAAACTTTTTGGATTCGAGCTTCAATAGCGAGCAGTTGGGCCCGTCGTTGGCGCTGCTCCGAAGCAGCCGTTTGACGCTGGGGAAATACCTGACCGAAGACGTTTACCTACTGTACACCGGCGAACTAAAAGCTGGCATCGATTATCAATTTCAGGACAAAGGCTACGGGTTGTTGCACGTCGTCGGCCTTGAATACAGATTGAATCCGAAGTGGCTGCTGCAGATGGAGTATGATTACAACACGTTGTTTGAAACGCACAAAGACGACAAAAAACTCTGGTTGCGGCATTCCTTTCCATTTTGAGCTTGAGTGACAGCGATAATTTTGAACTTTTAAAGTAAGATTGTGGTTAGCTATTTCGTTCAGCGATTTTACTACTATCCGCAGGAGTTGTAAAAATGTTTTTATGCATGAGAGTTAGAGAGTGGTTGGTTCTGCCCCTGCTATTTTCCGTCCTGATTGTTTCCGGGTTACATGCCCAGGCCGGCAAGGGCAGGTCTATCAAGGTTGCATCGATTTCTGTGGAGGGAAATCAGACTGCCGACGCCAATTTCATCAAGCTCAACTCTGGCCTGACCTCAGGAGCAACCGTGACGGGCGAGGACATCCAAAAAGGAATCAAGCAACTCTGGGGCCTGAATCTCTTCTCAGACATAAAAGTCATCCTCGACAAAGAAGTCGACAATGCCGTTTATCTCACAATTAGGGTCGTAGAATATCCTCGCCTTGAGAAGATTGAGTTGGAAGGCAATGACAAGGTCAAGAAAAAGGATATTGAAAAACAACTTGAATTTTACAAGGGCCAGGTTCTCGGCCCCAAAGAAATAAGAAAGGCCGAGACCCGAATCAAGAAGCTCTACCAGGATAAAGGCTATTTGCTCGCCGAAGTGAACTCGTCAATTCGCGATGGCGCCCAGCCGGCGAGAAAAATTCTGCGCGTGAAAATAAATGAGGGCAACAAAGTTGTCATCGAGGGCATTCGTTTTCACGACAATAAATTCTTTACAAATAAGAAACTGAGGAAACAACTGAAGGACACCGAAGAAAATGGCTTTTGGTTTTTTGGCGGCGGTGATTTTGACACCGAGAAATACGCGGAAGATTTGAAAAAGCTTGTCGCGTTTTACCGAAAAGAAGGCTTCCGCGATGCTGAAGTGGTGCGGGACTCCATCTCTTACGGTCCGGCGAAAAGGGATATGTTCATAGATATCTGGGTGAACGAGGGCACGCGGTACTACTTCGGCGATATCACATGGCAAGGAAACGAGCTCTATTCCTCCGAAATCCTGGCACAGTACCTCAATTTCAAAAAAGGTGATATTTATAACAAGGAGAAAATCGAGCGAGCAGTCTTTGAACGAATCGGTAACCTTTATTATGATGCGGGTTACATTTACGCGGGCATTACACCACAGGAAATTCCTGTTGGCCTAGATACGGTGAATGTGCATTTTCGGGTCGTGGAGGGCAATGCCGTCAAGATCAGAAAGATAAATATTGCCGGGAACACCAAAACCAAAGAAAAGGTCATCAGGCGCCAACTCCGCATTCATCCGGGAGATACGTTTAGCCGCGAAGCACTGGTAAGAAGCCAGAGAGAGATCTTCATTTTAAACTATTTCGCAGATGTCCGGCCCGACGTTCAACCGATCAGTGACGAGGAGGTGGATATCATGCTCGAGGTTGAAGAAAAATCCACCGACACGGCCAACATGTCCGCGGGATTTAGCGAGCGCGACAAGCTCATCGGCAGTGTTGGTGTGACCATGAACAACTTCTTCGGCAATGGCCAGACGCTGAGTTTTAACCTGAATTTCGGCCGCGCTTTCCGCTCCTTCCAGATCGGTTTTACCGAGCCCTGGTTTCTGGACACTCCTACGCTCATTGGTCTCAGTTTGTTCGACACCAAACGCGACAGCCGGTTTACCGGATATGACCAGAGAAGTCAGGGTGCTACCGCGCGACTCGGCCGGCGGCTGAGCTGGCCCGATAACTTCTTCCGAGCCGACTGGATTTACAGAATAGACAGAACCGATCTGACGAACTTCTCGCAGATCATCATTGACCGCAACCCGAGCGGCATTATAGACCAGAACTGGCCTCTTACGACCAGCGGCATCACCCAGCGCATCAGCCGCAACAGTCTGGACCGGCCGGAATTTCCGACCTCGGGATCCCGTTTCTCACTTTCAACGGAGCTGACCGGGGGTCCACTGGGCGGTAACGTGAGCTTTCACAAGCACATCCTGAAAAACGATTGGTTCTCGCCAATTTTCCTTAATTTCGTCCTGATGAGCAGCATGCAGGCCGGCTACATCGAAGGCTTTGGCGATGATACCAAGAACATCCCTTTTCTCGAATTGTTCTTCATGGGCGGCGAGGGTCTTTCGAGGTCCATTGCACTGAGAGGATATAATGACCCGCTCTCCAACAGTGTGACCGAAGACGGCGGCAAAGTCATGTTCAAGTACAGTACTGAGTTGCGTTTCCCCATCTCTCCGAACCCCACAATTTTTGGACTTTTCTTTGCGGAGGCCGGCAACACCTGGGCCACCCTGCCGGAAACGGATATTTTCGATTTGCGACGCTCCGTCGGTTTCGGCCTGAGAATCTTCATGCCGATGCTCGGAATCATCGGTTTCGATTACGCTTACGGTTTCGACAATATCGATTTCAGCACCGGCAAAAAATTTGGAGACTGGAAACCGCACTTCGTATTCGGTCGCAGTTTCTAATCAATTGGGAATCCATTGCACATATTTACCTGACTAAATTTACAATATCTGAGGAGGTCACCGTGAAATCTTGTCGTTTCAGTGTCTTTTTTGCTGCAGTTTGCCTGCTTTTGTTGGCGGGAGGCACGAGCCATCTTTCGGCGCAACTCAAAATCGGGTATATCAACTCCAATAAAGTGCTGGAAACTTTTAAAGAAGCCCTTGATGTTAAGAAGCAGTTGAAGGAATTGAACGCTCAGTGGGAGGAAGAAGCCCGCAACATGCAAAAAGAGATTCAAGAACTGCAAGAGCAGTTGGAGTCGCAGAGTTTGCTCTTGAGTGAAGTGAGAAAGACACAAAAGCAGCAGGAGATTCAAAATCTCTACCTTAAATATCAACAGTTCTTGCAAGAAAAATGGAATCCACAAGGTGGTGCTGCTGTCAAGAAGGAAGTGGAACTGATTCAACCGGTGTATGATAAGATCAACGTCGCCATAAAGAAAATTGGTGCGGCTGACGGCTATCAGTATATTTTCGATATCGTGGCAGGCAATATTCTTTACGCGGCGGAAGACCAACCCGATCTTACTGACCGGTTGTTGGAGGAGTTGAACAAAGGTCTGCCTGCCGACGAGAAGACAAACTGATTTTTCTGATATCTGAATTATGTCAGGTGTTGTTCGCCAATTCATTCTGAGCGGGCAACACCTGTTTTTTTGCTGCCTGAACAGCCTGCCTTGCTATCCGGATGCATGTTCCAGATTATGACTTTTCTGCATAAAATGTTGATTCGTAATCGCTGGCGTCCTATATTGAATATTGGTTGAACGGATACCATTTCATTTTCAGGAGAGAGGATGATTGAGGCCACTGAGAGCGCCAAGCCGCTACTGGATGCCGTAGCGATACAGGGTATCCTGCCGCACCGCTATCCATTTTTACTGGTGGACAAAATCATAGAATTGGTGCCGATGGAACGTGTGGTCGGCATCAAAAACGTGACCATCAACGAGCCCTTTTTTCAAGGACATTTCCCCGGAAATCCGGTCATGCCCGGCGTTTTGATTCTGGAAGCCATGGCGCAAACCGGCGGCATGCTGATGCTCAACACCGAAAGCGACCTGCAAAACAAAGTGGTTTACTTCACCGGTATCGACAAAGTGAAGTTTCGCAAACCGGTGGTGCCGGGCGACCAATTGCGGTTTGAAATTGAGATGCTCAAATTTCGCCGCGCGATTTTCAAAATGAAGTGCCGCGCGTTCGTAGCAGGCAAATTGGTGTGCGAGGGTGAGCTAACCGCTGCAATGCTCGACAAGTAGGTGTTGTCACTGACTGTGTTGTTGCAAGGAAACATTTTTTTTGATATGGAAGTTGAACACAGTTCTTAAACTGAAGGATAGATACTATAACAGAGGAGTAACAGGGATGCAAAAGGGATTTTTCGTTTTTGTCTTAGTTGTGCTGCTCACATTGATTTCATCTTCATCTTCGCAAGCACAGTATTTTGTTTTTGAGCAACCCACCTATCAGTCTGCAGGCGACGTCGAGGACGCTGTCGGAGCTGCTCTCAAATTCTTTGGC
>SMXE01000049.1 GCA_004357015.1 Caldithrix sp. | reverse complement strand
GTGGAATTCACATAAGCGCCAACTTCAAGTTTCTGAGCAAGGGCTTTGCCGCCCCCGAAAAACAAGAGGCAAGACAATGCCAAAATACCAAGTCCGAATTTACGAAACATGCTCATTTTTGAAGCAAATTCGATCACCAGTCTTTCCCCCGGAAAGCGCCTTGCGCCCGAACTTTACGCCGGTTATCTTTAAGAAGATCCTGCTCTTCATTTTGCACAGCATTCAAGATTCTTTCAGCGTCCTCCCGCGAGATTTCCTGTTGCTGCGGAGATTGTTGTTGCTGTTCTTGGCTCTGCTCCTCCTGCCGCTGTTCTCGTTGATCTTGCTTCTTCTGCTGCTGTTGCCCGGATTCGTCCTGCTCGTCTTGCCCTTCCTGATTCTGTTTCTGCTCCTGGTCTTGTTGGTTTTGCTGCTCGTGTTGCTGGTTCTGTTGTTGATCCTGATTTAGATTTTGATTCTGGTTTTGCTGTTGCTTGTTCGCCTCGTCTTTCAACTTTGCCCGAACGTACTCCAGGTTGTATTTGGCGTCCTCATCTTCGGGATTGAGCTTAATGGCCTTCTTGTAATACAGGATACTCTCCGGCAGCTTTCCCATTCTGAAATGCGTATTGCCCAGGTTGTAGTAGCTTTGAGCCTGCAATTTCACGTCCTCCGCTGATAGCACCTTCTCATAAGCGTTCACGGATTCCTTATAGTTGCGCTTTTTATACAGAACATTCCCAATATTGAAATTGATAATTGGAGATTCAGGACTCGCAACCAAAGCGTCGCGATATCTGTTGTTGGCCTCGTCGTATTTTTCCTCCTGATACAGCTTATTGCCTTCTGCCACCTGTTTATGCGCGTCCTGTGCCAACGCAGAGAAGGCAAACACCAGGTTCATCATCAAAAACAAGAATATCCTCATCTTCGCTGGCATCTTAAAACTTTCCCTTTTCGCTCTACACTCGTTGCTTTACATTTCATCAACCAAAAATAACGGTACCTTTTCACGGATAGCGTCTTTTCCCCATCAGTGTAGATCTTCTCCGCGCTACACAGTTCGTATTTTCGACTATTCAAACCTGCCGCGCCACTCATGTTTGATTTTTACTCTTTCTGACAGCAGAAGTTCTAAGACCAGGAAAATTATCGCAAAGATTAGCACGTACTGAAAACGGTCTTCATACTGCGTGAACTTCATTGAAGCCAACTCCTTTTTCTCCATTTTGGCGATCTCTTCGTAGATTTTCTCGAGCCGGGTCTCGCCCGTAATGGATTGATAGTACTTGCCGTTTGTGGTCAATGCAATCTTCTCCAATGTAAACTGATCCAGTTTCGTGAGAATGATCTCGCCCCTGCGGTCCTTCTTGAACTCCTTGTTCCCTCGTCTGTCATAAATCGGAATCGGGACGCCTTTGGGTGAGCCGATGCCAACCGTGTAAATTACGACCCCTTCGCGGTCCGCGACCTCGGCAGCCTGCATCACGTTGTCCCCGTGATCCTCGCCGTCCGTGACCAAGACGAGCACCTTGTACTTGCGCTCCTGTGATTCGAAGCTTTTCATCGCCGTGCCGATAGCTGCGCTCAGATTGGTGCCGGGCTCCGGAATCAGGCTGGGATCCATAATATTGAGGAAAGTCTTGGCCGCGCCGTAATCCAGAGTCAGAGGACACTGCACAAATGCCTCCCCCGCAAACACGATCAGGCCGATGCGGTCACCACGCAGCATATCAATGAACTTCGAAATTTCATGTTTGGCTTTGGCAAGCCTGCTCGGCTTGATGTCCTCCGCCAGCATGGATTTGGAAACATCCAGTGCGACAAAAATGTCCACACCTTCGCGCTTCACCTCTTCAAGGCGCGTTCCAATCTGTGGCCGCGCCAAGGCCAGCGCCATGAACAGAACCGCAAGAACAACGAGAACCGCCTTCGCCACCTGACGCCCGCGGCTGACGGACTCGCTCAACTTCTTGACCAAATCCAGGTTCCCAAACCTGGCCAAGGCCTGGGTCCTCCATCTGAAGACATAAAAGTAGAAAATCACGGCCAGCGGAACCAACAGAAGCAGGAAGAAATATTCTGATTGAGCAAATCGTAGCATGAGTCAGGGAATCTTCCGAAATTTTGTATTCGCAAGGGTTGTTTCCAACACAATAGCGCCAAGCGCAACAAAGAGAAACGAGGCAAATAATTCCTTATATCGTGTGAACTGTTTAACCTCGATCTTGGTTTTTTCCAACTGATCAATCTCTTTGAGAATCTGGCCAAGGCTTTCTTTGTCCGTGGCGCGGTAGTAGCTGCCGCCCGTGAATTTTGCGATCTCCTTCAGAGTCGCCTCGTCTATCTTGACCGGAATTTTGACGTAGCGCTTGCCAAAGATTGGATCGTCCACAGGGTAAAGTGCTGACCCGCGCTTACCAACACCAATGGTGTAAATCCGGATACCAAACGCGTTGGAAACTTTGGCCGCTGTCAGCGGATCCAACTCTCCGCGGTTGTTCTCGCCATCGGTGAGCAGGATCACGATCTTGCTTTTGGCTTTGCTATCGCGCAGTCGATTGGCTGCATTTGCAATGGCCATCCCGATAGCGGTGCCATCTTCTATCATGCCGCTTTCAATCTCTTCGAGAAATTTCAGAAGAATGCCGTAGTCTAGCGTCAACGGACACTGAGTGAAACTTTTGGCAGCGAAAACAACCATGCCAATGCGGTCGTGCTGCCGGCCGCGAATGAAATCGGCCGCAACCAATTTCGCGGCTTCCAAACGATTGTTCGGCTTAAAATCTTCCGCCAGCATGCTGCTCGAAATATCCAACGCCAGCACGATGTCGATACCTTCGGTGATGATTTCTTCCTCGGTGTGGCTAGATTGCGGCCGCGCAAACGCGACGATGAGCAGCGTCAGCGCCAGCATCCGCAAAGCAAAACTAATGTGTCGAAATTTTCTTTTCTTCGATATCCTCTCCACCGCTTTCACCAAAGATACGTTGGAGTAGCGAATGGTCGCCGTCCGCTTCCGATTTCGCTTTACGTACCAAACCACAAGAATTGGCGCCAGCAGCAGCAGTATCAGGAATTCCGGATTGGCCAACGTCATGATTTAATCTCCTCTTCGGTTTCCTCCCGAGGTTCGGCCGACTCAGCAACCGTCTCCGGCGGGCCGTCCTCTTCTCTGTTCTCGCCGACGCCGGCAACTTCGTAAATCAGCTTCGTACGTTCCACCAGGTCGAACGCCTTCTGAATGGTCACCTCGGTCTCCGTCTCTGTGGGTCGGTACCTGGCAAATTTGACCAGATCGCAGACTTCCAGAAAATCCTGAATCAACTCAACGTTCTCAGCCTCTACCTCGGCGGCGCGCAACTCCTGCAGCAATTCGTACGTGGTCATTTCCAACGCCACAATAAAATAGCGGCCTTCAATGTACCGGCGGATGATCTCAGAGAGTTCAATGTAAAACGCTTTCAGCCTGCCTTCTGCCAGCAGAGATGAAGCCTTGAGGGCATCCAACTCCTCGATGGTAATCTCGTGGGCGGGACGTGGCGGTTCCACTTTTTGTGGCAGAATGCCTTTCCCAGCCTTGCGACGGCGCCAGATATAGATCGAAACCAGCAGCAGCACCAGAAAGGCTACCGCCACGCTCGACCAAATGATGATCTTGCGGTAGTCGCGCGGAAATTCCAGCGGCGCCTTTATGTCACGGATATCTTCCGCCTCACTCGGCAGCATGCTTTTGACCACGATATCGATTTTCTGCGTCGCAAGCTCGTGTTTGGTCGAGTCCCCCGGCGCAGCATAATGAAAAACCAGTGGCGGAATCTCGAATTCGCCAACCTCAAACGTGGAGATGATGTAGTCTACCCGGTCTACGATGCTGTTGTCCCGCGACAAGGGATCATGCACGGTGTAGTCCCGAATCTCAAAGGCGCCAAGATTCTCGGCCAGCTCAGGCATCTCAACCTCGATGTCGGGTGAGTGAACGACTTCCACCGTGTATTTGATTAGGTCGCCGATGGTAATGGTGCTCTTGTCCACCCGCGAGTCTATGGAAATCGTGCTCGGTTGGGCGGACAGCAAATCCGCCAGCGCCAGCGCGGCGAACGAGGCCAAAAACGGCAAGATTCTTGCGGACATCTTCATTTTGCTACAGCTTATCCTCATAAATCTCCACTGCTTCGGCGCGCATGATTCTCTGCACCAACCGGTCGTAAGCCTCCCGCTGCTTTTCTTTGATCAAATCCTGCATCACCCGAGCGCGCACCTCGTCAAGTGGTTTGACGTGGGTGACTTTACCTTCCGCATTTTTTTCAGCATACTTGTCCCGGTTTGCTTTATAATACAACTCCACATCGGATTCTCTGACATTTACTTCCTCGGAAATCTCTTCCTCAAGCAGCTTCTGAACCATGATTTTTTTCTTGGCCTGAAAAATGGCCTCCACAACTTCCATATCATGGTCAAGCCCTTTGCGCCGCGCTGTGTCGTATAACAATTCAGTTGCAATATATTGCTTCAGAAAAGCGGCCTTCTTGCTCTTGTCATTCAATTGCGGTCTCATGAAGGGCGGCAGTTGTGAAATCTGGAACTCAAGGTCGCCGGTGGTGATTGGCCGCTTGCCAATTTTGGCGACGACCGCACCCGGCCTTTTGGTATGCGCCCGTGAGGGATCCAGAAGCGCTGTCTCCTCAAGTACCTGCTGAGCATCGGCAGACCGTTGCAGCCGTTCCAGGCATTCCACCATGCGTTTGTTCACTTCGTCGAGTAAATCGCTCTCCGGGTAAAATTCTTTGATCTTCAGATAATAAGTCAGGGCATTTTCATAGTCTCGCATACGCTCAAAATAGATCTTGGCAATCGTGTAATTGATGTTTGCCTCCTCTGTCGCATCGAGATTGTAACTATCCAGACAGTAGTTGTATTGGTCTATCGCCTGATGGTAGAGCTCGCGGTTGTAAAGGGCGCTGGCATATTCACGCACCTGCTCAACTCTAAACTTTGGCTCCGAATCAGCCTGACAACTCACAAGCAGAGCGAGTCCGAGGAGCGCAGTCGCGGTGTGGAAATTTCTCTGTTCCATTTCTCCGTTCCTTCCCCATTAATGGGATTAGTGAAATCGCTTCGCGCGCATCCGGAAAAAACGAATCAGCGGCTCGATGTAGGAAACGTCGGTTCGAATATCGATGGTATCGACGCTCAGGGTACGCAGCATTTTATCGCGCTTTTCTTTTGCGGCCGAGGTCTCACGGGTGAACATGCTGCGGGTCGCGGCGTCCGCAGTATCGAGAAGAATTGTCTCTTCTGTTTCGGCGTCCTCTAACTCGACCAGGCCAATGTTGGGCAGCTCCATTTCTCGCGGATCTGTGATGGTGATCGCCACAAGGTCGTGTCGCTTGTTCGCGATCTGCATCGCTTTCGAATAATCTTCCGAGATGAAATCTGATACGAGAAAAACGACCGCGCGCCGCGTGATCACGCTACTCAGGTATTCCAGCGCCATCGCAATATCAGTGCCGCGGCCTTTCGGTTCATGGTAGAGCAGTTCGCGCAGCACCCGCAGCACGTGGCTCTTGCCCTTCTTGGGCGGCACAAATTTTTCGATGCGGTCGGTGAAAATGACAAGTCCGACCTTGTCGTTGTTCTTAATGGCTGAAAACGCCAGCAGCGCGCAGATTTCAATGGCGAGTTCTCCTTTCATCCGCTCCACTGTGCCGAAGTCACCTGACGAGCTCACGTCCACCAATAGCATCACGGTGAGTTCGCGCTCCTCCTCGAACACCTTTACAAACGGATGTCCCATGCGTGCCGAAACATTCCAGTCGATGGTGCGAATATCGTCGCCGACCTGATACTCGCGCACCTCGGAGAACTCCATGCCGCGGCCCCGGAAGACAGAATGATACTCCCCGGAAAAGACGTCGTTCACCAGCCCGCGCGTCTGGATTTCAATACGTTTGACTTTTTTAAGAATATCCTTGGGAATCATTTATGGTACTTCGATCTTGTTGAGTACTTTGCGCACGATGTCTTCCGATGTGAGTTCTTCCGCCTCAGCCTCGTAGGTCACAATGATTCGGTGGCGCAGCACATCCATGCCGATGGCGCGCACGTCCTCCGGCGTAACATAGCCGCGCCTTCTCAGAAACGCATGTGCCTTGGCCGCCTGATGCAGGTAAATGGATGCCCGCGGCGAAGCGCCAAAGGCAATCAACTCCTGCAACTCATCAAGTCCATACTCTCTTGGATTGCGCGTTGCGAAGACAATATCTATGATATAGTGCTCGACTTTTTCGTCCATATAAACTTCGCTGACGAGAGACCGTGCTGAGATAATTTCTTTTGGCGTCACCACCGCGCTAACTTCCGGCACATTCTTACCAGCCATCCGGCGCATGATTTCCAACTCTTCATCTTTGTTGGGATAGCCTATAGACAATTTCAGCATGAACCGGTCCAGCTGCGCCTCCGGCAGTGGGTAAGTTCCCTCCTGCTCGATAGGATTCTGCGTCGCCAGAACCAGGAATGGGTCGTCGAGCGGGAAAGTGTTCTCGCCGATGGTGACCTGGCGTTCCATCATCGCCTCCAGCAAGGCGGACTGCACTTTTGCCGGCGACCGGTTGATCTCATCCGCCAGCACCAGATTTGAAAAAATAGGTCCCTTTTTTGTTGAAAACTCTCCTTTCTTCTGATCATAGATGAGCGTACCAATTAGATCGGCGGGGAGCAAATCTGGCGTGAACTGAATTCGTTGAAATTTTGTGTGGATTGTCGAAGAAAGCGTCTTGACGGCCATAGTTTTTGCCAGACCCGGCACGCCTTCCAGCAGCACATGGCCGTTGGAAAGAAGGCCGATGAGCAGCCGCTCAATCATGTACTTCTGCCCAACAATGACTTTACCAACTTCGTTGGTAATCTTGTCTATGAATTCACTGCCTTTTTCTATTTTCGCATTTATGGCCTCTTTGTCGATTGCCATCTATCCTCCACTGTTATATTTCTATCTGTCGTTTTTTTCTGCATCTGCTATTTTCACCCGCTTATTCTGATTCAGAATCTCTTCCACCAACGTATAAATGCGCTCCAGAGTGCCGCGCTCTGTTTGCCCGCCAGAGAACTTTGCCACGTCGCAAGTGTCGAGGACCTCATCCGTGCTACTGACTATTTTTTCATCAACCGCCATCTTGTGCAATTCCTGGCAAATTTCGGCTGTCGTTGTGCCTAGCGCCGGAATGGTATATTTTTCCGACAGGTATCGTCGCAGTATCCTGGAAAGTGTTGCAAAGGCGTCGGTATTTTGATTTGTGAGTTTTACTTTTTCCTTCAGCTCCGATAGATACGTGCTCTCTATTGGCACTGCCTGCGCTGCCAACGCTTCGCATTTCGCTTCTTTCGCCCGTTTGCGTTTCACAAAAAGCATGCCCGAACCGGCAAGCAGGACCAGCAGCAATAGTGTGCTACCCATCAAAACCCATCCGCCAAAATTCGTCTCCCGAATGGGAGCAACGACTTTCACCTCTAATCTGCTCGTGACCAAAGTGTGGCGCTCACCTTCGCTCACATCTTCGTACTCAATGAGGACTCCGTCTATGTAGGCCATGCCAAGAGATTGCGGCCTCAGCGTGAATTCATAGTTCTTTACAGCCTGCTTCACCCCATTCACTTCGCCCACCCAATTAGAAGACGAGTTGCCGACGATTTCGAGATTGCTGAGAGGCGGGATGTCGAACTTCCCGATCGCGTAGCGTTCAAGATCGCCGTGCCAGCTAATGCGGACCGTGTAGGTTAGCGTCCGGTTCTGAGGCACTTCGCTGCGCTCCACCTGCACCGTCGCTTTGATCTGGCCGCGTATGCCCGGCAACGTCACATCCATGCTGTCGGTCACCTGCGCCACACCAGAAGCAACCAGCAAAATTGGGATTGTCAGAAACGAAGAGATCACCATATTCCGCCCAAAAATCGAATAATATACTTTACTTGAGTATAAAAGTTCCGGGAGGTAGCGCCGCAGAAGCGAGGCTTTAAAACAATAAAAAAGCCGAACTTTGAAAACGAAATGTGAGCTTTCGAATTGAGAATTCGGCTTTCTTACAGCAGACTATATCGCAACATCAATTGCTCTTGACGGATCCGTTCGATTCTTCCTTACCAAACAAATTGATGAGTTGCTCGTTAACGTCTTGTCCGAGATGCTCCAGTTCCCACTTCACGCTTTCCCCCAGTTCGCTTTCCGGGTACAACTCAAGAAACTGGTTGTATGCCGCCTCAGCTTTCTCATATTCTTTGAGATCATTTGCATAAACATACCCGACCATGAAGCTGGCCTGTGCGGCAAATTGGCTCTCGGGATAATGTTCTACCAAGCGCTCATGGCACTCAATGGTCTTGTAAAAATCTTTGATATTATTATAGTATAAGAACGCCTCCCGTTGCAAGGCCTCTTCAGCATACTTGCCGTCAGAAAACTGTTTCACGAGTTTTTCATATCCGTGAATAGCCTCGTCGAACTTCGATTCTTTCTCGAACTGGCTCGCTTGCTGCCACACATCTTCCTCGCTCTGCGGTTTGCTGCAAGCCGAAAAAGAAGCTGTGATGACCATAATGAGAATGACAATCTGATGTACTTTCATCGCTAATACACTCCTCCTATTGCTTTGAACATGAAAGCCGAATTTTGCAATTTCAGTTGTTAAAAGCAAGCAAATTCTGAAATGGAAACCACCCTAAAATAACAGAAGCGAGATTCATCAAATCCCGCTTCTGTTGTAAAATTGAACCGCGAATCAAATCGATCTAATTCTTGGCTTTTTCGTCATCCACAACCTCGAAGTCAGCCTCTTCGACTTTCTCCTCCTTGTCGCCAGAAGCTGATTGGGCGCCCGTCTGCGCGCTCTCCTCGGAACTGGTCTGCTGGTACATTTTGCTGGCCATTTCGTTCCAGACTGTGCTGAGCGCTTCTGTTGACGATTTCATCTCATCGATATTGTCCGTCTTTATCGCTTCCTTCACACGGCCCACCGCGGCCTCCAGTTTCCCTTTATCGTCCGCAGAGAGCTTATCTCCCATCTCGGAGATGTTCTTCTCCGTCTGATAGACCAACTGGTCAGCCTGGTTACGGATATCCACCGCCTCTCTCTTCTTCTTGTCTTCTGCCGCATGCGACTTGGCGTCGTTTTTCATCTTCTCGACTTCCTCTTTCGATAGCCCGGTAGAAGCCTCGATCCGTATCTTTTGCTCTTTGCCCGTAGCCTTGTCCTTAGCTGAAACGTTCAAAATACCGTTGGCATCGATATCGAACGTAACCTCGATTTGCGGTATGCCACGCGGTGCCGGCGGGATGCCATCCAGTACAAACTTGCCGAGGCTGCGGTTGTCTATCGCTATCTCTCGCTCCCCTTGTAAGACATTAATCTCGACTGCTGGCTGACTGTCGGCTGCTGTGCTAAAGGTCTCCGTCTTTTGCGTCGGGATGGTCGTATTGGCCTCGATCAACTTTGTCGTCACGCCACCGAGTGTCTCAATGCCCAAAGACAGAGGCGTAATGTCCAACAGCAAAATATCTTTTACATCACCGGCCAGTACGCCGCCCTGAATCGCAGCACCGATAGCCACAACTTCATCCGGATTCACGCCTTTGTGCGGTTCCTTCCCGAACAACTCCTTAACCATTTCCTGTACTTTCGGCATTCTGGTTGAGCCGCCCACCAACACGACCTCATCTATATCCGCTGCAGTCAGCCCAGCATCCTTCAACGCTTTCTTGCAAGGACCGAGTGTTCTTTGAAAAAGATCGTCGCATAGTTGCTCGAATTTTGCCCGCGTCAATGTTAGATTTAGGTGCTTGGGGCCGGAATCTGTGGCTGTGATGAACGGCAAGTTTATATCCGTTTGTGAGACTGTCGAAAGCTCACATTTCGTCTTCTCGGCAGCCTCTTTCAGTCTCTGCAGCGCCATTGGGTCTTTTGACAGATCCACACCTTCTTGCTTCTTGAACTCACTCACAATCCAATCGATGACCCTCTGGTCGAAGTCGTCGCCGCCGAGATGTGTGTCGCCGTTGGTGGATTTTACCTCAAATACGCCGTCTGCGATTTCGAGAATAGAAATGTCAAAGGTACCCCCGCCAAGGTCATAAACGGCAATCTTATGGTCATGTCCTTTATCCATACCATACGCAAGTGCGGCAGCGGTCGGCTCGTTGATGATTCTTTTAACCTCCAGGCCAGCGATCTCACCAGCTTCTTTTGTTGCTTGCCGCTGGCTATCGTTAAAGTAGGCTGGCACAGTAATCACAGCCGCAGTCACCTTTTGGCCCAGATAGTCTTCTGCAGTTTGCTTCATTTTCTGCAGAATCATGGCAGAGATTTCCTGAGGAGAATATTCCTTATCCTCGATCTGAACCTTAGCCACATCATTGGAGCCTTTTATGACCTTATAAGGTACCTCCCCGATCTCATTGTCTACTTCACCAAATCGCCGTCCCATGAAGCGCTTGATGGAAAAGAGGGTGTGCTCCGGATTCGTAATCGCCTGCCTTTTCGCCACCTGTCCAACCAATCGCTCACCGTTTTTTGAAAAAGCGACAATAGACGGCGTTGTCCTCGCCCCTTCCGAATTTGGAATAACGACGGCTTCGCCGCCTTCCATGACAGCAACGCATGAGTTTGTGGTTCCTAAATCGATTCCAATTATCTTGCTCATAACTGTATTGCCTCCTAAAAAATTTTCATGTCACAACCAATACTGTGCCCGTTTAAGCAAAGACTATGCCAATGGCGCCCCAGATACCTAATCTTACTTAAAATATTAATTTGAATGGACTTACAATTCCACAAAACAATCTTCTTGTTTTCAATGACAGTTACATTTTGCCCGACGATTCTGACATTATGGCATGGTTATCCCAAACACAAAAAAGGGCGTAGGTGAAACGCCCTTTCCCCTATTCAAAAAGAAGGAATCTTCGCATCCGATTAGTCATCGGAAGAACTCGACGATGCGGACGATTGGCCTTCTGTTTTGCTCTTCGATTCGGACTTGCTCTTCGATTCGGACTTGTCCTTCGGTTTTGCAGAGTTCCCTGAGTTGTTCTTGTAGTCCGTAATATAGAAACCGGAACCCTTAAAAATCAGCCCATTGCCGGCACTGATCAGCCGGGTAACAGAACCGTTGCATTGAGGACAGGTCTCCAACGGCTCAGCGGTAATCCTCTGGAACTCCTCAAAATGGTGGTCGCATTCCCCACATACATACTCATATGTCGGCATTGATTCTCGTCCTTTCGATTAAGTTTACTTCGGAACTTTCATGGCAATGAAGTGACTGCTTCGTCCGCGTTTGACCTGGAACAAGACAACCTGTCCAGCCTCGAAATCGTCAACAATTTTCTCGAACTCTCTTACAGACCTAACTTTTTGCCTATCAATTTCAATGATGAGATCGCCGACACGCATGCCTTTTTCAGCAGCAACGCTGTTTTCCCCGACATCGTGGACGATGATACCCTGCTCTTCTTCATAACCATATTTGCTGGCCAGTTCGTCGGTGAGATTTGACACGTGCAGGCCGAGCTTGCTTAAGACATCGTCATCCTGCGGTAAGGCCGGGCGGCTGTTAGTTGCAGAGTTGGGTCGCTTCTGCAGTTCAACGCGGATCATTTTCTCCTTGCCATCCCGAACAACGTTGAGGTCAATCTTATCGCCGGGTCGGTAGGAAGCGACGAGATTCGTAAGCGCCTGAGAATCTGTGATCTTACGGCCGTCCACCTCTCTGATAACGTCATACTTTTTCAAACCGGCTTTATCGGCGGGAGTCCCTTCAACCACCTGGGTAACCACAGCACCCTCATTGTCGCCGATCTTCAGCGCTTCGCCTAACTCCTCATCCAACGTGCTGATGAAAACTCCAAGATACCCGCGAACCACTTCGCCGTGTTCGATCAGATCATCCATCACGTGTTTGGCCAGGTTGATGGGCACGGCAAACCCGATGCCGACATTGCCACCGGTGTTTCCAGCATAGATAGCAGTATTGATGCCGATGAGTTCCCCATGAATATTGACCAACGCGCCACCACTATTTCCTGGATTGATGGCGGCGTCCGTCTGAATAAAATCCTGGTAAGTCAGTTCGCCACTGAGGTTGAGCGTTCTTCCCTTGGCGCTTATGATTCCCGATGTGACAGTGTGTTGCAGTCTCAAATCGAACGGGCTGCCGACAGCCAGGACCAACTCTCCAACCTCAAGCTTATCTGAATCACCGAACAGAATAGCCGGCAGATTTTTTTCATCGATTTTGACTATCGCGAGATCGGTGGCGGGATCTGTTCCTACCACTTCAGCTTTGAAGGCCTTTCGGTCTATCCTGACGTTGATTTCATCCGCGTCTTTGATCACGTGGTAATTCGTCATAATATACCCATCCGGGGAGACGATCACGCCGGAACCAAGGCCGCGCTGCTTATACTCCTGCTCGCCTCGAGGTTGACGGAAAAACCGTCTGAAAAAGTCATCGTTGTGAAAAAAATTAGAGAAGGGGTCCCGTACTTTGACCGTTTTCTCGCTTGTAATCGCGACCACTGTCGGAATGACCCGTTTGGCAATCGCAACAAAAGCCCGGCTGGTCGCTTCCAGATCCGAGTTTACCTGTGGCAACGGTTCAACAACACTGGAAACT
Source organism: Caldithrix sp. (assembly GCA_004357015.1). Classification (GTDB taxonomy): domain Bacteria; phylum Zhuqueibacterota; class Zhuqueibacteria; order Oceanimicrobiales; family Oceanimicrobiaceae; genus CR04bin15. Next base: position 2,390 of record SMXE01000049.1, on the reverse strand, counting down.
TGCTCGCTGGTCACACTGTCTGCAAATCCGTTTCTGGTCAAACCGAAATTGGAAGCGACGACCAGACCAACCATGATACCGACAACCACCGAAAAAACGATAAGCGTTGTCCGCTTAGCACCCTTATTCATTTTGTCCCTCCACAATTCATTTGAGTCACCAATCAGCTAACGTAATGTAATCAAACGGTCTTTGAAGCAACTAAGTTCCAGCGGATCGAGTTCGTATAATGGCTACGACACGGCATTATTTCACCTTGATCTTCACGTACTGATCACCCTGTTGTTTGCCATGCAAGATGCCCATACCGGCGAGACGAAACAGTTGTCCATCCTTTGTGCCCATCGGAATCTTCAGCTCAACCGTCTTGCTGTGGATTGTCTTGACGCGCAGCTTAGTGCCTTTCTTGGCTTTGCTTTTTTCCAATGGAATTTCGCAATGCACATCAAAGCCGCGCATTTCGAAAAACCGGTGTTTGGGCACTTTGAGCGTCACGAGTAAATCGCCTCGGTGACCGTTGGCGCCCACTTTACCCTGACCGGAAAGCCGCAGCTTTTTTCCACTTTGTGTACCGGCAGGAATATTCAGGGAAACTTGCTTCCCGTTCTGATTCGGTATCTTGAACATCATTTTCCCGCCAAGCGCCGCCGTTTTGAATGGCACTTCCAACGTGGCCTGTATGTCATTCGGATTTGTCCGCGCCCCATTTGACGAGTGCCCTCGGCTTCTTGCTTGCTGAGTTTCAAAAATCTGACTAAACATGTTACCGAGTCCGTCAAAGCCGAAAAAATCGTCAAGGTTGAAATCTCCGCCGGCCATCCGACCTCTCCTGCGCCCGCCGGTACGCGCCGCATTGCCAAAAATCTCGCTGAAGTCAAAATCTGCGCCCGGCGCCTGAAACCCACCACCTGCATGCCTCGGAGGAAACCCGAATTTTCGGATCTGGTCATACTGCTGACGCTTCTTGGGATCGCCAAGTACGCTGTAAGCCTGAGAAATTTCCTTGAATCGCTGCTCAGCCCCTTTGTCACCCGGATGTTTATCCGGATGGTACTCCTTTGCCAGCTTGCGATAGGCTTTCTTTATGGCGTCTGCACCCGCGCTCTGATCGACGCCAAGAATTCTATACAAATCTTTACCTTGCATGTTTTGCTTTCATTGTATTCCCGTGCATCTCTGCCGAAAATTCAGGCAGATATATTATCGGCATAATAAAGCAATTAATGTGCCAGATACAAGACCACCACAAGAATATATTTCTACACGAGTTACATCCAAGAGCGACTAACATATTCTGAGGTCAACTGTGTGACCGAGATGTCAAAGTGTCACACATAAAAAAAGCAGAGGTAAGCCTCTGCTCTATCGGGTCAAATAAGATCCGATTGCCAATGTTCAACGCCTAATCGGCACTTATCTCCACAAAGAAATGAAACTTGCGGTTAAACCTCCTGACTGTAAAGATGGCAACTGATCCCGGCTCCTGTTCATCTAATGCCTGCTGAAACGATTCCTTGCCATCAATGATACGGTCGTTAATTTCAACGATGACATCCCCTTCACGTAATCCGGACTCTTCCACCGGACTATATCGTTCCACGCCGACAACCAGGGCGCCGGCCGGTCCGATGTAACCCGTGTCACTGGCCCAACTCGTCGTAATATCCTCGACCGCGATACCCAGGTTCTCAAAACTGTGGCGCGCGGTTTTCTTTGCCACCTGAACATCAGTCTCCTGTCTCACGCCAAGCCTGACATCGACCGTCATGGGCTTGCGCTTCCTGACGATTTCGAGCCGCACATTTTGCCCGGGGCTTTTTCTTGCTATCATGGCCTGTAGCTGATTACTTTTATTCACGCTCTGGCCATTGACCGTGAGTATCACGTCTTTTGTCTTCAAACCAGATTTGTCGGCCGGGCTATCGCGGAGAACCTCCTCCACAAAAACGCCTTGCGGCCGGTCCAAACCCAGCGCTCTCGCCTTCTTCCCATCTACGCTTTGCATTGAGATTCCCAGATAGCCACGCTCAACTTTGCCCTTTTCGATCAGATCAGACATGATCTTTCGTGCCAGGTTGATAGGAATCGCAAACCCGAACCCGGCATTATAGCCCGTCTCAGTAGCAATGGCCGTGTTCACCCCGATAACCTCTCCGCGCAAATTGACCAACGCACCGCCGCTGTTTCCGGGGTTGATGGCGGCGTCTGTCTGCAGGAAGCTCTCAATGCTATAGCGATCTTGCATGATATCGATTTGGCGCCCTTTGGCACTGATGATCCCGGCAGTTACAGTGGACCGGAGGTCCAGAGGGTTGCCAATCGCCAACACCCACTCGCCAACCCGCAAACTGTCTGAGTCCCCAAACCGCACAACAGGCAGGTCCCGGGCT
>SMXE01000048.1 GCA_004357015.1 Caldithrix sp. | reverse complement strand
TCGCGCAAAAAGCCGCCACCTTGCTTCAGGCGTTGCAAAACACCGCTGGCTGTTTCAGAAACATTCGAATTCATTTTGGTTGAGTTCTCCTTTGTATGCCTGATTGAAGGATATCAGTCCAGCAAGTTAACGCGACGTGCAGAACTATCCGGAAATCACCTTCAAAAGCAAGCGGATTAAGAAGGATGGAGATGCGCTCACCGTCACCGGCGACTTGACCATCATGGGGGTCACCAAAGAAGTGACTTTCCCGTTCGAGCTGGTGGGGCCAGTGGCGGACCCGTGGGGCAACCAGCGCATCGGTCTGGCGGCCAGCCTGACGGTCAACCGCTACGACTTCGGCATGGGATTTGACCGCAAGCTAAAGGGCGGCGAGCCAATGATCGGCTCTGATATCATGATTTCTCTGAGTCTCGAGGCCATCCCCGCGAAGGAATCGGGGACGCACTAATGGCCCCCGGCTGCCACGAGGACACTGAGGGCGTGGTGAAGCCGCAAATTCCAATATCCAAATAATTCAACTTGAAACTCGAGACTTCAGCCCGGCCTGTCAAAACAGATCGTGCCTTTGCAATATCTTTAAAACAAGAATGCTTAAGACAACGTTCTATCTTGAAACCACTGAGATGCGGTTGATAGCCCGCGCCAACGCAATCTGAGCGCGATCGGTGTCCCAGACCTTACGGCCTTCTTCGAGCCGCTCCCGGGCGCGCTCTCTGGCGGACTCGGCGCGTTTGAGATCGATGTCTGAAGCGCCCTCGCAGGTGTCGGCCAGTACGGACACGCCGGTCGGCAGGACTTCTACAAAACCGCCGCTGGCTGCTAAGATCTCCTCGTTGCCATCCACTTCAATTTTGATTTCACCCACCCGCAGGCTGGAAACAAAAGGCGTGTGGCCAGGATACACGCCGAAGTGGCCTTCGATACCCGGGATGCGAACGGACGACACTTCCCCGGAATACATTTTCTTTTCCGGCGTCAAAATTTCAAGATTGATTTTCTCTGGAATCATGGTCTACCTAAGCGGCTTTTTTCATCCTATCGGCAGCTTCAACCACCTCTTCAATCGTGCCGGCCATGTAAAATGCCTGCTCCGGCAAATCATCGTACTTGCCATCCACGATGTCCTTAAAGCCGCGAATCGTGTCCTCGAGCGCAACGTACTTGCCCGGCAGGCCGGTAAACGGCTCTGCCACAAAGAAAGGCTGCGACAGGAAACGCTGAATCCGGCGCGCGCGATTCACGGCGAGCTTGTCTTCATCGGACAATTCTTCCATACCGAGAATGGCAATGATGTCCTGCAAATCCTTGTATTTCTGCAAAATCTGCTGCACTGACCTGGCGACCCCGTAGTGCTCTTCCCCCACGATGAGCGGATCGAGAATACGCGAAGTGGAATCCAGCGGGTCCACCGCCGGATAAATGCCCAATTCTGAGATCTGGCGTGATAGCACTGTGGTTGCGTCCAGATGGGAGAAGGTGGTCGCCGGCGCCGGGTCGGTCAAATCGTCCGCCGGTACGTAGATGGCCTGCACCGATGTGATGGAGCCTTTATTTGTCGATGTGATGCGCTCCTGCAATTCGCCCATTTCGGTGGCCAGCGTCGGCTGGTAGCCCACGGCTGACGGCATACGTCCGAGCAACGCGGACACTTCAGAACCGGCTTGCGTAAAGCGGAAAATGTTGTCGATGAAGAGCAGCACGTCCTTGCCCTCATCATCACGGAAATATTCGGCCTGGGTCAAAGCGGTAAGAGCGACGCGGGCGCGCGCACCAGGCAGCTCATTCATCTGGCCGAAAACCAGGCAGGTCTTCTCCAAGACCCCGGACTCTTTCATTTCGAGCCAGAGGTCGTTGCCCTCACGAGTTCTTTCACCGACACCGCCGAAAACAGAATAACCGCCGTGCTCAGTGGCGATATTTCGGATAAGCTCCTGAATCAAGACAGTCTTGCCAACACCAGCACCCCCGAACAAACCCGTTTTGCCGCCCTTGGTGTAGGGTTCTAACAAATCGATCACCTTAATGCCGGTTTCAAGAATAGCCGAACTGGTGTCCAAGTCTTCAAATTTCGGTGGTTCTCTGTGAATCGGATATGTTTTTTCATGTTCGATGGCGCCCAACCCGTCGATGGGCTCGCCAATGATGTTCATCAGGCGACCGAGCGTGTGTGGACCAACCGGAACCGAAATCGGCTTGCCGGTATTGCGGACACTCATGCCACGCACGAGACCGTCGGTTGTGTCCATGGCAACACAGCGGGTGGTTTGCTCACCGAGGTGCTGCTGCACCTCCAGAACAAGTCTCTTGCCGTCTTCGCGGTCGATCTCCAAAGCCGTCATCAGTTCCGGCAACTCGCCATGCTCAAACTTAATATCAACAACAGCTCCGATGATTTGTGAAATCTGACCTTCTTTCATCTAGACTTTATCCTTTTTTGGTTTCGCGGACAGTAGATTCAAATTTTTGTGATATTCAGCGACTTGTTAGCCGCGCAAGGCTTCAGCGCCGGCGACGATTTCAGAAATCTCCGTTGTGATCGCCGCTTGCCGCACCTTATTGTAATGCAAGGTCATAGCATGAATCATGTCCTGCGCGTTGTCGGTTGCGGAACCCATTGCAATCATGCGCGCGGCCTGTTCAGCAGCGTAAGACTCCAGCAGAGCACGCCAGACCTGTATATCGAGATTCTTCGGGATAATCTCATCCATTATTTTTTTCGGAGACGGCTCGTAAATGAAGTCCCCCAACTCGTACTTGTCAGACTCAGGCATCTCAGGCTGGAATGGCAGCAACTGCTTGACGACAACTTCATGCGCTCCCACCGACTTAAACCAGTTGTACACCAGATAGACTCGGTCAAACTCACCGGCGAGATAACGCGTCTGCAAGGATAATGAAACCGTCCTGGCGTGCGCAAACTCCAGTTCGTTGAACAGATTTATATGCTTCTCAACAATGTCATATCCACGCCGGGAAAAAAACTCAAACCCCTTGCGGCCGAAGATGATCAGCCTGGCGCTTTGGGCGCCGTCACAGGCATCGACTTCGCTTTGGGTCCGGCGACTGACGTTGGCGTTGAAGCTTCCGCACAGGCCACGGTCCCCGGTTACGACCAAATAGCAGGTCGCCTCAGGCTGCCGGACTTCCAGAAGCGGATGCGACGGTCCTCCGCTCTGCGCCGCGACATGTGCCAGAAACTTGTGCAAGCCCTCAGCGTACGGGCGCGCATTAAACAGCCGCTGCTGCGCCCTGCGCAACTTGGCGGCTGCCACCATTTTCATGGCGTTGGTGATCTGCTGCGTGCTCTTAACGCTGACGATGCGTCTTTTTATGTCTCGTAATGTTGCCACTTATTCTTCCACCGAAAACATTTTCAAGAATTCCCCGGAAGCGGACTCGAGTCGTTTCCGCAGCTCATCATCGAGGTTTTTCTTCTCAGCAATATCCTTGAGTAAATCCGGATGATTGGATTCGAGGAACTGATAATACTCCAACTCCAGACGCCGCAACTGCGAAGTCGGGATGTCGTCGAGATAGCCGTTGACGCCGAGGAAAATAATAGCGACTTGCTTTTCCACCGGCACCGGGTCGTACTGGCCTTGCTTCAGGATCTCAACCATGCGCTGCCCGCGGGTAATCTGCGCCAGTGTCACCTTGTCCAGGTCAGAGCCGAATTTGGCAAACGCCTCCAACTCGCGGAACTGTGCCAGATCCAGACGAAGTCTTCCGGCCACTTGCTTCATGGCCTTCATCTGCGCATTACCGCCCACACGCGAAACCGAAATGCCCACGTTAATTGCGGGTCGAACACCGGCATAGAACAAGTCCGGCTCGAGGTAGATCTGGCCGTCGGTAATGGAAATCACGTTGGTTGGAATATAAGCTGATACATCGCCGGCTTGCGTTTCTATGATCGGCAACGCCGTGAGCGAGCCGCCACCGAGATCATCACTTAACTTGGAAGCACGCTCAAGCAGACGCGAATGCAGGTAAAAAACATCACCCGGATATGCTTCGCGCCCGGGAGGCCGGCGCAGCAAGAGTGACAGTTCACGATAGGCCCAGGCGTGCTTGGAAAGATCGTCATAGATAACCAAAGCATGCTGGCCTTTGTCGCGGAAATACTCGCCGATGGCAGCGCCACTGTACGGGGAAATATACTGCAGCGGCGCGGCATCGCTGGCCGTTGCACAAACCACCACGGTATAGTCCATCGCGCCATGATCCTCAAGCGTCTTCACCACTTTGGCGACACTGGAGGCTTTCTGCCCGATAGCGACATAGATACAGATGACGTCATTACTTTTCTGATTGATAATCGTGTCGATGGCAATAGCGGTCTTGCCGGTCTGACGGTCGCCGATGATCAGCTCTCTCTGGCCGCGGCCAATGGGGATCATCGAATCGATGGCTTTGATGCCGGTTTGCAGCGGTTCTTTCACCGGCTGTCTCTGCACCACGCCCTTCGCCTTTTGCTCGATGGCCACGTTCTTCGCCGCTTTGATCGGCCCTTTGCCGTCAATGGGCTGCCCTAAGGGAGTGACGACCCTGCCAAGCATCTCTTCGCCCACGGGAATCGACATAATCCGGCCGGTTCTCTTGGCGGTATCACCCTCTTTGATATGGGTGTCTTCACCGAAGAGTACGATGCCAACATTGTCTTCTTCGAGGTTGAGCGCCATGCCGAACAGCCCACGGGGGAACTCCACCAGCTCACCCGCCATAACTTTCTCGAGGCCGTAAACACGCGCAATGCCGTCGCCAACCTGCACCACCTCGCCGACCTCTTCTAACTCAACTTTGGCTTCAAAGCCCTCAATTTGCTTCTTTATGATCGAAGTTATTTCATCAGGACGAATTTCCATCCGATTCAGGAACCTCCTCGGTTTGATTTACATATTCATTGCCCGGGTTCCGGCCAAACGCCGGATCGCGTACTGCGGCTGCTTTCTACCGAAAAGCCGGATCACGACGAAGAATTTCTGTTCTCCACGAGCTGCCGTTCCAAACGGCGCAACTGGCTGCGCAAACTGCCATCAAGCAGTCGCCCGTCCAGATTCACGATGACGCCGCCCAGAATTGACTTGTCAACCTCGTTTTCGACCTGCACATCCAGTCCCAAAGCCTTGTCGAGAACAGACTTCAGCGCGGCTTTGGCCTTGTCGTCCAGCGGCACAGCGGTAACGGCAGACGCCCGCGTTCTCTTGTTGCGCCTGTCGACCATGGCTTGGAATTCCATGGCAATTTCAGGGAAAATCAATGCCCGGTTTTTGCGCAGAAGGACGAGCAAAAAGTTCAAAAACAAAGCAGAGACCCGGTCCTGCAAAATCTGCTCCATTCTGGCCTGCTTTTCGCTTTTGCTCACATCTTGAGAATAGAGAAACTGACGAAAATTGGCGTTCGCCCGGAGGTCTTCTTCAAATGAAACGACCTCTTTCAAAACGCTCTCAAGGATATTCTTTTCACCTGCAAGCTCGAAAAGCGCCCTCGCATATCGTTTTGCCAGAACAGTATGTTTCAATTCGCATCCACCATTTTCTGCAGTGACCTGTCAATGATCTCTTTATGATCTTCCACCGACAACGTTTTGTCGATGAGCTTGGAAGCGATAAGCACAGACAGTTCAGCCGTTTGGGAACGAATCTCCTCCACGGCCTTTTCGCGCTCTAGCCCAATTTCCCTTTTTGCCTTCTCCAGTGTCCTGGCTGCCTCGGCTTCCGCCCTTTCTACAATTTCCTGCTTGGTGGTGTCCGCTGTCCTGCGGCTGGCGCTCAACATTTCCTGCGCTTCTTTCCGTGCCTGCTCCATAATCTCCTGGTTCTTTGCCAACGCAGCTTCTGTTTCTTTCTGTGCGGCATCTGCCTTTTCAAGAGATTCTTTGATGCGCGTTTCCCGCTCGTCGAGCATTTGCAGAATGGGGCCCCACGCCATCTTTTTGAGAATCAACAACAAGAGCAGGAAGGTCAGGCCGGTCCAGAAAAGAGTGCCGAGTGCCGGAGTGAGTAAGCTCATTGTCTTTTTACCTGATTTACTTAACGGCCAACAAGAAACAAATAACCAACCCCAGCAACGCAATGCCTTCAATCATGGCTGCGGTGATGATCATGGCCCCACGAATATCACCAGCAGCTTCCGGCTGCCGAGAAATTCCAGACATTGCAGCGTTGGCACATTTGCTAACGCCGTAAGCACCGCCAATCACGGAAATACCGGCTCCAAAACCAGCGGCCAAGAAAGCATAAGCTAAGTCCGTCATGAATCCTCCTACAGAGTTAAATGAATAGTTGTACTAATGATCTTGATGTATCGCCGTCCCGATAAACACAGATGACAGAATACAAAAAATATATGCCTGAATAAGTGCAATCAAAATTTCAAGCAAGCTGACAAACAGAATTCCAGCCAATGTAATCCCGCCAACAGCCCAACTCTTGAACATAAAAATAATCATCAACAAAGCAAAAATCACGACGTGCCCTGACACCATGTTGGCAAACAGACGAATGGCAAGTGCAACATGCTTTGTAAAAAGACCTACAATCTCTACAGGAACCATAATCGGCAGAATAAAAATAGGCAGTCCTGGCGGAATGAGACCTTTGAAGTACCCAACAAGACCATGATTCTTAATGCCCGCGGCCTGTACCGTGACAAAAGTGAGCAAGGCTAATCCTATGGTAACGCTGATGTTGCTGGTGGCGGTAGCGCTGCCGGGCACAAGCCCCAACAGATTGCACAGCAGGATGAAAAAGAATGCCGTCAGCAGGTAAGGCGCGTACTTGCGGCTGTGCTCGCCGAGATAGGGTCGCATCACTTCATCCTGAAGATAAACAATGATCAATTCAAAGAAATTTGCCAAACCGTGGGGCACCATCTTGGGTTTGCGAAACGCGGCGGTGAGAAGAACTATTAAAATTGCGGATGCGATCCACATCATTAAGACATGCTTGGTAATCGACAAGTCGAAACCCAAAACGTGCAGATCGTAGATCACATGATCTGTGATGTGGTGCATAATGAAATCAGCACCCAGTTCCTCGGGGCCTTCGCCCCCGCCGCTGCCACCGAGCGCAAGCAATTTGCTAAATACGGATAAAGACACCATTCTTTAAAGTGTGGCCTTTCTGTTGTTCAATGCTTTTTGAATAAACAGG
>SMXE01000047.1 GCA_004357015.1 Caldithrix sp. | reverse complement strand
TGGCAGCCCGACCCGCAAACCGCGAACGTTTTTAGCGACCACCGTAGGGAAATCCGGCACCTTGACCGAAGCCGAAGTGGAATCTCTGTCATCCCGACCTGCCAGGACTTGCAGCAGACGCGCTGCATCTTCAACCGAATTTGCGATGGGACCAATCTGGTCAAGCGAAGAAGCGAACGCCACCAGACCGTAGCGCGAAATCCTGCCATAGGTTGGCTTCAGACCAACCACGCCGCAGAAGGAAGCGGGCTGGCGAACAGACCCACCTGTGTCGCTGCCCAGCCCTGCCAGCACCATGCCACTGGCAACGGCAACGCATGAGCCGCCGGAAGAACCTCCGGGCACGCATGTTTCGTCTACAGGATTTTTGACCGGTCCACAACAGGAGTTTTCATTCGAGCTGCCCATGGCAAACTCATCCATGTTGGTTTTGCCGATGATGACAGCATCCTCTGCCTGCAACCTCTCGATAACGGTCGCGTCATACGGAGAAACGAAATTCTCCAGAATTCTCGAACCGCAAGTTACTCGTTCACCCTTGATGACAATGTTATCCTTGATGGCAAGAACCGTCCCGGCCAGCTTCCCGACGGCACCAGATTTGGCTTTCTGATCTATCTCTTCGGCCTGCCGGCGTGCTCGTTCGACCAAAACAAAAATGAAGGCATTCAAATGAGTGCCTTCATCAATTCTCTGCAGACAGTTCTCGACCAACTCAGAGCACGACCACTCACCGCGAAGCAGTCCCGTTCTCGCCCGTGCTATGCTTGCTGCTTTTATCTCGCTCTACTCCCCGTTGCGCTATCGTCAGCGCTTACAGTTCGACTTCCTATTCGTCTTTCTTATGGCCGGATTCAACTTTCGGCGGCTCCTCCGGTTCCTTAATTGACTTTTTGAACTCTCTCAGGCCCTTTCCCAGGCCCTTTGCCATCTCAGGAAATTTTTTACCGCCAAACAAAAGCATAATGATAAAAACAATGACCAGAATTTCCCAATGACCAAGTCCCATGATCTTCTCCTAATGTTTCGACTGGCTAGACTTCTCTTTCACATTTTGCGACTTTGACGAGTCGTCTTTCACCTGCTTCTGTTCGTAAGACTTACCTTCCGGTTTTTTCGACCCGGAATGAATTGTCTTGTCGAGATCGTTTTTTATCTCGTCCAAATTGCCCTTGATCTCTTGCTCAAACTCGCGTTTTACAGGGTCCAGGTTCAACTCGTTTTTTAGCTCGTTTGTCGCCTTCTTTAATTCACGGATTCCCTTGCCGAGCCCGCGAGCGAGTCCCGGTAGCCGCTTTGAGCCGAAAAGCATAAGGATAACAATAAAGATGACGATAATCTCAGGCATGCCAATGGAGCCCAAAACACACCTCCTCAGGTATAATTGCAACTACAAATACCATCGCAAGATGTAAGCAGCGATGGCAATTCCCAAAAGTCCGATGATATTCAAAGTAAAACTAAATCCCAAAGTCAGCCCCAGAAATCCAACGCTTATAGGAGTTGGACCAACATTCAATTCTGCTGATCGGAGGAAGAAATCGCGCACGACCCCTTCTGGTAGAACAAGTCCCAGAACCTGACCCAGTAGTGATCCTATCATCGCGCCCATCACGATAACCAACACAACTTTGCCAATCGGCTTCTTAGCCATCAGTTCCAGTCCCTTCGCTCACTGTTTCCGTTTTGTCGCCTCCCGCGGTCGCTTAATCAAGAACTCGCTGACGGGTCCAATCCACAATCGATCCAAACAGTCTGGCACCATCGTCGGAATTCAAAATCTTTTCGTAGCATCGGTCCGGATGTGGCATCATGCCCATAACGTTGCCGGCTTCATTCATAATACCCGCAATGTTTTCTAGCGAGCCGTTGGGATTCGCCTCATCGGAGACGCGTCCATCAGAATCGCAGTACCGGAACAGCACCTGGCCATTGTCGTCCAACCGCTGCAAAGTCTCCCCGTCTGTGTAGTATAACCCTTCCGCATGCGCCACAGGAATATTCAATATCTCGCCGACTTCGCAATTGTTGGTAAACGCCGTCTGGTTGTTTTCAACCCGCAAATGCACAAATTTGCAGACAAATCTGAGCGACCGGTTTCGCATCAGCGCCCCTGGCAGAAGGCCAGCCTCGCACAGGATCTGGAAACCGTTGCAAATGCCAAATACCAGACCGCCGCGATTGGCAAAATCGACCACGCCATTCATGACTGGCGAAAAACGCGCAATGGCCCCGGTGCGCAAATAGTCTCCGTAGGAAAACCCGCCGGGCAACACGATGACGTCAAACTGGCCGAGACCACCTGCTTTGTGCCAGACGAATTCCACATCCTGCTTATGAACGTGCTTCAGGGCGTGGTAGCAGTCATGGTCACAGTTCGAACCCGGAAACACGATCACGCCAAATCTCATTTCACCCAGCCATTTCTTCGTTGTCAGCAAACTCGATGGAATACTCCTCGATGACCGGATTGGCAAGCAGCTTCTTGCATGCTTCCTCGCAGCAGGCGCGCGCCTCCTCGCGAGAAATATCTCCGAAACGAAGCGTGATCAGCTTGGCCATTCTGACTTCGGCAATATTAGCAATCCCGAGATTCTCCAACGCATGCTTCACCGTTTTTCCCTGCGGATCCAGAATCCCGTTCTTGAGTGTCACATGAATTTTCGCAATCATCGGCACTTGCTATCGGCGGCTCCCTTAGTCCGGTAGAGACACGTCAAAAACTTCGTCGTCTTCCTCTTCCAGCTTGTTGCTGATTACAAGCGACCGGAGGAAGTATAACAATACAAAGGCAAACATGATCGGGAACATCACTTTTTGGCGAAATACAATAATACTGCCGACGACGAGGATCAAGAGAACAAGAAACAACGAATTGCGTTTGCCCTCGCGAAAAGAAAACTTGGGCAGAGCCTGATATTCTACATTGCTCACCATCAGGAAGCAGAGAAAGAGAGCGAGTGGTATCAGGAGTCGCGCATACCGTAATCCTTCCCACAGGTCGTAGTTAAAAATAACGTAGGCGGACAAAGTCACAGCCATGGCCGGAATCGGCAGGCCGGTAAAATTCTCTTTCTCAAAGCCTTCGACATTAACATTGAAACGCGCCAGACGAATGGCGCCAAACAAGAGCGGTAGAAAACTGATGATCACGCCGGCGGCACCAAGCTGGTACAAAAAAACTTTATATATCAGAATTGAGGGTGCAACCCCAAAAGAAACAACGTCTGTGATAGAGTCGAACTGAATACCAAAATCACTGTGCGTGTTTGTCAGGCGCGCGATCTTGCCATCCATGCCATCCCAGACCGCCGCGAGAATGATGAGCCACGATGCCGCCACAAATTTACCTTGCAGCGCATTAACGATGGCAAAGAAGCCAAAAAACAGGTTTAGCATCGTAAAAATACTGGGCACGATATTTCTGTTGTATCTCATGTAAACACTCCTAGTATACTTTCGCCAGCTTTTACTTTTTCGTTGATTTTGACTTTCACTTCAACACTCTTCGGTACAAACACATCCACTCTGGAACCGAACTTGATCATGCCGAATCGCTCACCGCGCTGCACGCTACTGCCCTCCCTAATATAGCACACGATGCGGCGTGCGATGAGACCCGCAATCTGCTTAAACAGAATCCTTCGTCCCTCATTATCAATGCCAATAATTGTTTGCTCATTGACGTCGCCCGCCTCACTCTTGTACGCTTTTAAGAATGAACCCTTTTTGTAGCGAAAATACTCGACTTTTCCGCCGACAGGAATGCGGTTTACGTGGACATCGAACATATTCATGAAAATGCTGATCCGCGTCGCCTCGGCTTGCAAATACTCACTCTCATGTTCATCAACGATTTCGATAACCTTGCCATCGGCCGGCGCAATGATATTTTCTGCACCATCCGGGATTCGCCGCTCCGGGTCGCGGAAAAAATTGACGGTCAGGATAGTCAAAAGCACCAGAACTGCTGCAATAATTTTCAAATGCAAAAATGGACTCACAAAGATTCCAAAGATGGCAATTATCGAGCACAATACCAAGGCAATGACTACGCCCAGTCCCTCACGAGCCAATTTCCCTCCCCTCTCTCCTTTAGTATATACTTCTGCAAAACTACATTTTAGAGGGTGTACAGGCTTTAGCCTGTCTCAATCAATTCCAACCAATAAGGTTGAACACCCCATTTTGCAGAACTCTCTCTATCAGCGACAAAGTTGCTCTAACTGAAAACCCGCCGGTGAACTTCCCGGTAGGCCTCTTCCACTTTGCCGAGGTCTTGTCGGAAACGATCTTTATCTAACTTCTCGCCTGATTGCACGTCCCACAGGCGGCAAGTGTCCGGGGAGATTTCATCGCCAAGCTTAATCTTGCCAGACTTGCCGCGGCCGAACTCCAGTTTGAAGTCGACGAGCACCATGTCTCTCCTGAAAAAAAATGACTGCAACACGGCATTTATCTTCTGCGCATATCGCTTGATTAACTTGATCTCATCCGCATCAGCATGCCCAAACGCAATAACATGGTCTTCGTTGATCATTGGGTCATGCTTTGCATCGTCCTTTAAATAGAACTCGATAATCGGATGGTCAAGTTCCGTGCCATCTTTTACCCCGTATCGTTTAACCAAACTACCCGTGGCAACATTGCGCATGACAACCTCTACCGGAATCATCTCAAGTCTCTTGATGACCATCGCATTGGCAGAGAACTGGCTAACAAAGTGGGTTGGGACGTGATAGCTTTCCAGAAAGGTGAAAAGGCGCCCGGAGATCTGGTTATTGAACGCTCCTTTTTCCTTGATCTTTCCCTTTTTCTTTCCGTCGAAGGCAGTGGCATCGTCTTTGAATTCCTGAATAAGCAACTCCTCGTTCTCTGTTTCATAGACAATTTTTGCTTTACCTTCATAAAGTTTCTTCTTCTTTTTGACTTTTATCTCCTTCAACTTACCCTCTCTCCCTGTTTGATGAACTAACTCAGACCTACCCGCTCGAATATGTAATCGATGTTACTGAGATTCTTTTGTAAGTCAAAGCAAGCCTCAACCTCCTGCTCGGACAGATGCTCCCGCAGAGCTGGCTCTGACAGCAGCCCTTCTCTGAATTCTCCGCCACTCTCCCAGGCCTGCATTGCGCAGCGCTGTACAATTTGATAAGCATCGTCACGGGAGACACCTTTGCATGTCAGCGTCAGAAGCACGGATTGCGAAAACACGAGGCCGCGCGTGCGCCGGATATTGCTCAGCATGTTTTCTGAGTACACGATCATGTTCTTCACAATTTTCGCAAATCTGTCCAGCATATAGTCAAGTGCAATTGTACTGTCGGGAATAATGATTCGTTCCACCGACGAATGCGTGATATCCCGCTCGTGCCACAAAGCGATGTTATCCAGAGCCGCCGCAGCGTTTGCCTTTACAACCCGCGCAAGGCCGCAAATCTGCTCACAACTGACAGGATTGCGCTTGTGCGGCATTGCGGAAGAGCCCTTTTGGCCTTTGGTAAAAGACTCTTCAACTTCAAGAATCTCGGTTCGCTGCAAATTTCTGATTTCGGTGGCAAACTTCTCCAACGAGCTCGCAATGAGCGCCAGCGTAGTCAGAAACTCCCCATGGCGGTC
>SMXE01000046.1 GCA_004357015.1 Caldithrix sp. | reverse complement strand
TCCAGTGCTCTGCGCTGGAACGACGCGGGGCACTACCTCAGGCAAACTTTCAGGCTTACCAATCAACACACACATCCAACAGCCCTACTCCCTGAGAATAATTACTCGCACTCGAATACCGCCAGTGTTCTGGCAAATCCACAAAGCCTCGTTTCACTGGATTTTTGTGAATGTACTCAATCTTCTGAACCATCATGTCAACTCCCTGAATCAACTTCGGGTGTGCGCCTTCCTGCCAGAATTGATAAGTACTATCCTTGTGATGGTCCAACTTATACGCCTTCAGTTGTTCCAGATAGAACACATTCCCTTCTGCCTTGAGAAAATCGATGCTCCTTCGAGCCGTATAGGATTTGAAAGCGCCTACTTCTGCTGACAGGTCGTTTGCCCGAGCAATCATATGCAAATGGTTTTCCATGATCACATAGGCGAAAACCGTTAGCCGGTTCCTCTCCTGCAAAAAACGGAGTGAATTAATAATGATTTCTTTGGGTTCCGGTTTGGCCAGTATTGGCAACCAATTCACTGTTGTACAGGTCAAGAAATGCGTTGCAATTTGGTCGGTGATTTTGTAGCGCGTTCGACTCATTCTGACTCCGACTGTTTACGGTCTATGGAGGCTGGAGCCTCTACATCCCGTTCCGGCGCAGAGCACCGGAACGAGAAACGAATTCACGCTTTTAGAATTTGTGATTTCCTAAACTTGAATGCCCTGGCGCGCTGTTGTCCACCCGCGGGATGCTTTTGTAACCCGCAGAAGCCAGCGTGAGAAACGCGGCGCGAGTGCGGGCAAAATCGAGGAAGCAATACGGACCCGACCCGGCACGAAGACCTCGATAGCATTTTTCTGAATGGCTTTGCGCACGGCTCGGGCCACATCCTCGGGTTCAACCAGCGGCGTCAGGAACGTAAGCGAAACGTTTTCCGCCAGGCGCGTCCGGGTCGGACTGGGGCAAATCCAGCTCACGCCCACGTTCGTCCCTGCCAATTCCGAGCGCAGCGCCGAACTGAAACCCACCACGCCGTGCTTGGACGCGGAATATGCCACCACTCCCTCGGTACCGAATTTGCCTGCGATACTGGCAATGTTGACAATGTGGCCGCTGTTGCGCGCCAAAAATTTCGGCAGCGCCACGTGTGTCAAGGCCATCAGCCCCAGCAAGTTTATTTCCACGGTTCGACGCCAGGTGCTGAAATCGCCTTCCACAAATGGGCCGCTCGGCAACACGCCCGCATTGTTGATCAGAATGTCAAATCCGTTTTCCCGCACTTGTTCCGCCTGGCTGACCATTTGGCGAACGGCTGCTTCGTCCGAAACGTCACAGGCAAACGGCCAGAACATTCTCCCAGCCTCTTCCACGATTTGTGCCGTCTTTTGCAAGTCGTCGGCATTCAAATCCACACCGAGGATGTCCACGCCCGCGTTTGCCAGTTCCTGCGCCGTATTCTGTCCGATACCGCGTGCCGCGCCGGTGATGAGCGCAGTTTTCCCTCGTAAATCCATTTTTGAGCTACTTCAAGAATCGAATGGTGAACGGATAGCGATACGTCTCACCATTGCTGACTTTTACCGATGCAACAATCACCAGCACGATCTGCGCAACCGCGATGGCAATCAAAAGCGGGAAACCGATGAGAATGAATATGAGTATGGCAGCCACGATGGCGTAGATGGTGATGGAAATTTGAAAATTCAGTGATTCTTTACCCTGTTCATCTACCAGCGGCGTCTCATCTTTCTTAATCAGCCAAACGGTCAGCGGCCCGACGATATTGCCGAACGGCACTCCCACCCAGCAGCACAACGCCGTAAGATGGCACAGCATCCCCCAGGTGCGCGCTTGCTTTTCAGTTTCTTGTGTCATGTTTTCCTCCCGGTTTACACAGCTCAGATAATTTGTCTTTAAGAATCTTCCAGGCCTTTTCGATATGGCGCGCCTCGGTCCGGATGTTGCCGATGGCCAGACGTAAAACATAACTCTCCCCCAGCTTCGTGTGCGACATGAACACCTCGCGCGTGGCGTTCACCTGCGCCAGAAGTTTTTCGTTCAGTCGGTTCAACTCATCCTCATCCGCCCAGCCGGCCGGATGCGCGCGAAAGCAGATCGTGCTGAAGGGCGTCGGCGCCATCCTCTCGAAATCCGAATCTTCATCGACCCAACCAGCGAAGGCTTGTGCCAACTCGATATGGCGACGAATGCGCCTTGCAATGCCCTCAACGCCAAAGTAACGCAATACAAACCATAGCTTTAACGCACGGAATCGGCGTCCCAGTTGCAGGCCGTAGTCCATGTAGTTCTCGACTTCACCGTCTTCCTGCGTCTTCAAGTATTCCGGCACAAGGCTGAAGGCGCGCTTCAGAACGTCCGGCTTGCGCGTATAAAAAACGCTTAGATCCACCGGTACAAACAACCACTTGTGCGGGTTCACGACCAGTGAATCTGCCCGTTCGCAGCCATCCAGAACATGGCGCATCTCAGGCACCACCGCTGCCGAGCCCCCGTACGCGGCATCGACATGCAGCCAGAGATCCTCGCGCGCGCAAATGTCGGCAATCTCCGCCACAGGATCGATACTGGTCGTGGAAGTCGTTCCCACAGTCGCTACCGCACAAAAGGGACGCCAGCCGCCTTTGCGGTCTTCCGCGATCGCCTTCGTCAGCGCCTCCGGCCGCATTTGAAACTTCTCATCAACCGGAATTTTTCTTAGCGCGTTCAGGCCAAGTCCGAGCGCAATGACAGACTTATCAACTGAGGAATGCGCCTGCTCCGAGGCATAAATCCGCAGCCGCGGCACCTCGGGCCGACCGGCGAGGCCTTGTTCGCGAATGTTCAAGTCCGTGAGTTGCTCGCGTGCCGCCGCGATGGCGTGCATGGTGCTAATGGACGCTGTGTCGTAAATGATGCCCCAAAAATCTTCCGGCAGGCCAAGCATTTGCCGCAGCCAGTCGAGCGTGGTTTGTTCCAACTCGGTAGCAGCGGGACACGTTTTCCACAGCATGCAGTTGACGTTGAAGGCAGCGCTTACCATCTCCGCCAGAACACCAGGCGCGCTGCCGGTAATCGAAAAGTAGGCATGGAAATTAGGATGATTCCAGTGCGTCATCCCCGGCATGATCACCCGGTTTAAATCGGCCAGAATTGCCTCCATCCCTTCTCCGGAAGCGGGCGGTGCTTTTGGCAGCTGGTTCCGAATATCACCCGGACGGACCTCAGACAGGACCGGGATGCTATTTATTTCATCGAAATAACGGACAATCCAGTCGACAAACGCCAAGCCGTACGTGCGAAATTCATCTGCCGGCATGTCGCCAAAAGGGGGTGCGGATTCAGGTTCCAAAAACGTGCTCCTGATCAGGCGGTGTGCTCGTAGCCGCGCTACGTCGAATCACAGTCCGTTGTGGAGTAGTCTAATAGAATAGCTCTTGCTTGAGAATTGGGTAGCGAAAAACTTAATTTAAACACACACCGGCGCATATTCAAGGAAATTCTGACCCGGAAGAAAATTTACAAGAATCGTGGTGTATCCTGCTCTCTTTTACTTGACTATTTATCAGGATTTCAGGACATTCCCTACGCCAGACCAAGCCTAAGACGAACGTTTAAGATTCACAAAACCGGTTACCATGAAATGTCTGAAAGACAAAATCCACCACAGAACCAGAAACCCGAAGCAAAATCTATATCCTTTCTGAAACCGGCGTTTATTCAGGAATGGATGGCAGTCTGGAAAGAGCACGGCTTCAGAGAATTCATCAGGCAAAAAGGCTGGAAAGTGGTGGCAGTCGTCATTCTTTTCTATCTGATTCGCGATTCTATTCTGTATCTCGCTTTGCCGTATTTTGCGGCTCGGGGAGTACTGGGTTGTTGAAGCAAAAGACAAGGAGAAACACATGACGCAAACAGAGGCTCATCGCGTTGCGATCGTTGCCGGAACAAGGACGCCCTTTGTTAAAGCCGGGTCCGTCTTCAAACAGCACACCGCTTTAGACCTTGCGGTGCATTCTGTCAAAGGTCTATTGGAGATGCATGACGTGCCGCCACAGAAAGTTGACGAATTGGTTTACGGTATCGTGATCTTTGACCCGCACCTACCAAATATCGCCCGGGAAATGGTTTTTAACACCGACCTGCCATCAGAAGTAAGAGCGCACACGGTCTCCAACAATTGCATTACGGGGATTCATGCCATCACAGCAGTTTATGATTCCATCCTAAATGGCAGGACCGAGATAGGCATTGCCGGCGGCACTGAATCGATGTCCAATCCGCCCATCTTGTTCGGCAAGGCGTTTTCGCGGATTCTGATGGACGCATCATCGGCCAAGACGGCCGGACAACGCATTTCGCATTTCCTGAAAGTCCGGCCCTGGCACTTCAAACCCAACGCACCTGCCATCGCCGAGCCATCCACAGGCTTGACCATGGGAGAACATACGGAAATCATGGCAAAAGAGTGGAAGATCAGCCGGAAAGAACAGGATGAGATTGCCTACCGCAGCCACAAAAACGCCTCTGCCGCCACCGAAGACGGCCGTCTGAAAGCAGAGATTTACCCACTGGATGGCGTCGATAAAGATCTTCTCATCCGTTCGGACACGACGCCGGAAAAACTTGCGAAGCTCAGACCCGTTTTTGACCGAAGTGCCGCTGGCACCATCACCGCCGGCAACTCGAGTCCGTTGACGGACGGCGCCTCAGCCGTGTTGCTTATGTCTGAAGCGCGGGCAAAAAAGGAGGGCCGCGAGCCACTGGCGTACATAAAGGCATTCGAGTACGCAGCCGTCGACCCTGGGGATGGTCTGCTGATGGCGCCGTGTGTCGCTGTTCCGCGATTGCTGGCAAGAACCGGGCTCTCGCTTTCCGACATGGATATTGTGGACATCCATGAAGCGTTTGGCGCGCAGGTGGCTTGCAACTTGCGGGGCTGGGAGCAAGGCTGGAAAGAAAAGGCCATCGGCAAGGTAGACCTGGAAAAGCTCAATCCGCTGGGTAGCTCCCTCGCCACAGGTCACCCCTTTGCAGCCACCGGTGGACGCATGGTTACGACGCTGGCAAATGAGTTGAAACGGAGAAATGCCAAATACGGACTGGTGAGTATTTGCGCCGCCGGAGCCATGGCGGCTGCGATGATTCTGGAAAGAAACTAAATGATGTAGAGACTCTTGAGGGCCTGACGCGCGGCTAGCTGCTCGGCGTGTTTCTTGCTGTTCGCAGTTCCGAACCCGAGCATGTCATCCTGCAGCCTTACTTCAATGGTGAAAATGCGCTCATGATCCGGCCCTTCAACCGACTGCACATAATAGGAAGGTGAGCCCAAATTCTGGCTTTGAGAGTACTCCAGCAGCATGCTCTTAAAATTGGTGTGTCGCTCATCCTGAATCATGTCCTCAAAGGTCGCCAGGATTTTGTCGTGGATGAACTGCCGCGCACTCTCGAGGCCGCCGTCGAGATAAATTGCGCTGATGACGGCTTCAATGGCATCAGAATTGATCGATGCTCTGTTGCGCCCACCCGACTTTTCTTCGGCGGCGCTTAGCAGAAAGTATTTCCCCAACCTCATCGTGCGGGAGATCTTGGCAAGAATGCGACGGCTGACCACAAGCGACTTCATGTTGGTGAGTTCCCCTTCCTCTTTGTTCGGGTAGCGCCTGAACAAAAACTCCACAACCACCAATCCGAGAACTGCGTCTCCCAGCAACTCAAGTCGCTCGTTTGAATCGATTCTTTGTTCTTGTGAGATGGGCAGGTAGGAACGATGCTTCAACGCCTGGACAAAGAGCGCTTCATTCTTGAAGTCATAGGCCAGCGTCTCTCGCAGAGCATCAAAGTCAATGCGCGGTGCCCTGGGCTTCGAGTTAGAAAAAACCTTTTGAACTTGCTGTCTTAACCAATGAAGCATAGCATGCCGGAGGTAATAGCTGAAAAGCTATTCCACAAACTTCTTTACAATGATAGAAACGTTATGTCCCCCAAAACCAAATGAATTAGACAACGCAGCACGCACTTCCCTTCTCACAGACTCGTTTATAGTATAATTCAAATCGCATTCCGGGTCAGGATTCGTCAGGTTAATCGTGGGGTGCACTTCATCGTTGTAGACGGACATGGTTGTGGCGACAAACTCGACGCCGCCGGATGCTCCCAGCAGATGCCCGATCATCGACTTGGTGGAATTGATGTTCATCTTGTAAGCATGCTCGCCGAACACCCTTTTAATGGCGTTGGTTTCGGCAACATCGCCGTACGGCGTCGAAGTGCCGTGTGCGTTGATGTAATCCAGATCTTCGGGCTGCATTTCCGCGTTCTCGATGGCGGGCTGCATGGCCACCGTCGCTCCTTCGCCGCCGGGCGCCGGCGCTGTGATGTGATACGCGTCAGCCGTATAACCGACACCAGCGACTTCACCGTAGATTTTGGCGCCGCGATCGATGGCATGTTCAATACTTTCCAGAATAATCATACCCGCACCTTCTCCCATGACAAACCCATCCCGGTCCGTATCGAAGGGACGGCTCGCCTTCTGCGGCTCGTCGTTGCGGGTAGAGAGTGCTTTCATGGCGTTGAAACCACCCACGCCCATTGGGGTAATGACTGCTTCGGCGCCGCCGCAAATCATGACGTCTGCATCACCTCGCTGAATCGTTCGGAATGCTTCCGATGGCATGCGAGGCTGAAGCACAGGCCGACACGGTCGAGAAATTGGGACCCCGTAGGCCGTATCGAATGGAGATGTATCCGGGCGCAATATCAGCTATCATCATAGGAATAAAGAAAGGACTAATTCTGCGGGGCCCGCGATCAAAGAACTTGCGGCACTGCTGCTCGAAGGTCGTCATGCCGCCGATGCCGGATGCCGTTATGACGCCAATGCGGTCTTTGGCTTCGTTTGCAAAATCGATGCCCGAGTGCTGCACCGTCGTTTCTGCTGCCGCGATGGCATAATGCGTAAAGATATCCATTCTGCGGG
>SMXE01000045.1 GCA_004357015.1 Caldithrix sp. | reverse complement strand
TGGCCAGAAAATACTACGGCGAATATACTGAAGCGTACGTGCAGGATGCAGACCGCTTTCTGGAAGCTGCCTTTCGTAAAGGTGAGGTGGCGTTTAATCTGGGGCATTATCAAACGGCGTTAAGGGATCTCAAATTCGTTGTTATCTCCTTTCGCAAATTTGTGAATGAGCGTGTCAGTGTGGAGAATTATATCCCTGCAAATGCGCAGTTTCTGATCGCTGAAATCTCGTTTGAGACGTTCAAAGAGGTCAAACTCACGCCGCCGCTGGAAGTCAAATTGAAACGCAAGCGCGCGCTGTTTCAAAAAACGGTAAAGGCTTACACCGCCGCCGCGAAGTTCAAAGTTGCGGAATGGACCACGGCGTCTTCCTACAAAATCGGCCTGACGTTCGAAGCCTTCGGTGATGCGCTTCTGGAGTCGCCGAGACCGGAAAATTTGTCGCAGCAGAATATTGAGAAGTACAATGAAAAGCTGTTGGAGCGCGTGCTGCCTTTCAAGGAAAAAGCGCAGCAGACTTATGCCGCAAATGTCAAAACCGCACGTGAAAACCACATCACCAACAACTGGGTGCTGGAGAGTGAAAAACGGCTGCGGGCTTTGAACACGGAGCTTGGTTTGTCTTCTCTCGATCTTGGCGAGGAATCGGGTTCGTGAGCGAAAGAGCAGAACGCGCAAAGGACGCAACGAAAGAAGAAAAAGTAGTGCAAACAACTCATAAACTTCCCTGGTGCAATTCTGTGGCCTTTGTGGTCATTACTTTCATCGGGGCCGCAGTTCTTGTCTGGCTGCTGAGCTTCGCTCCGTGCCTTGCGCAGGAAGAAGGAACAGCGGCGCGTGACAGCACCCGCGATAACCGCAAATTCGACGTCGAAAAACGAAAGAAAGAGCACAGCATTTTTCTCGACAAGATCGAAATTCTTGGCAAAATTGAAAAACCGCAAACGGCGTTCATTATTAAGGGCAAAGATCCGACGGTTGACGATATCGAGATCGATCGGTCATTTTTTCACCAGATCTTCCGGCCGGTGGAGCGAGATCAACTGCGGAAGAAATTAGAGCGAATGAAGCGGTCTGAGCGCAGGTAAGAATATATGTTCGGCGAGGCGAACGGCCGTCCGCCCGGATACATTTGACGGTTTAGAGGAAATCAGAAAACGTCCACTGAGGGTTTCAGAAAGCGTGAAATCCTATTTTTTTTGACAAATCAGAACGAAGGAGGTAGCGTCTTGGAGTACATCAATCTGGCCTTCAGAAATGGCGGGCCGTTCATGTATGTCATCCTGGCGACGCTGATTTTTGGCATCGCAATCATCGTGGAACGCTTCACTTTTATCGCAATAAAAAACCGGATCGATACCACGACTTTCGTGAACAGGGTGATCGAGTTGATCAACGGGGGTAGAATCCCGAACGCCATCGAACTTTGCAACGGGTCGAATGCGGCGTTGCCTGCGATCGCGCGCGCCGGGCTGCAAGAGTACGGCAAGAGCCCGAAGGAAATTCAGAGCGCCTTTGAGCTGGCCGCAATGTCTGAGATCCCGAAGTTGGAAAAGCGTACCCACTACCTTTCCATGATTGCAAACGTGGCGACTTTGCTCGGTCTGCTGGGGACGATCGTCGGTTTGATCCAGTCGTTCCAGTCCGTCGCAGCCGCAGACTCGTCGCAAAAAGCAGCGCTGCTTTCGGCGGGCATTTCGGTGGCCATGAACACAACTGCGTTCGGGCTCATGGTTGCGATTCCGTGCATGGTTTTCCACTCCTACATTCAGTCGCGCACCAACGCGCTCATCGACGAGATCAACGAAAACGTGATGCGCATTTACCAGAAAATGATCAAAGCGCCGCGAGGATAGGATGAATCTGAAGCGTGCAATTGGGCGGGAGAGGAACTACGAAACGGAGGATTTAAACATCACGCCCGTGATGAATATTTTCTTGATTCTTGTGCCGTTTTTACTGCTGACAGCAGTGTTTGTCAAGATCTCCATTCTGGAGTTTTCACTCCCCACCGCGGGTGAGCGGTCGGCTCAGGCGAGTCAGCAGAAGAATCCGGTGGTGACCATTCTGGCCATCACAGACAAGGGCTTTGAGATCAAGACCAAAGATCTGAAGATTCCTTTCATCGCAAAGCTCGACGGCGGGTTCGATTACGCCCGCCTGGTGGAAAAACTGAACCGTGTGAAGCAGCGTCACCAGGAGACCGAAGATATCATCATCGCGCCGCAGGCAGCAACCAAGTACGACACCATCATCAAAGTGATGGATCGCTGCCGCGAAAATGGCTTTCCGAACATTTCGATTTCCGGATAAACGCAAGCATGTACTTCAATTTCGACAACGACGAACACGACGAGAAACCTTTTATCGTCAAACCACGCCGGAACCGTTCTATCAGCTCGTTCACGCTGCGACTGACCTCGATGATAGACATGTTTACGATTCTCCTGGTCTTTCTGCTCAAGAGCTTCTCGGTGGAAGGGGAAATCATAAGCGTGGCAAAAGATCTGAGCTTGCCGGAATCCACAGCGCAGACGCCACCCAAAGCCAGTCCCATTCTGGTCGTGACCCGCGAGTGGATTATTCTGGACGGCAATCCGGTGGAGCGGGTGGACAAAGTTCTGAGGGAGAAGCAGACGCTCATCGCACCCTTGCGCCGGCAGCTTGCTGACATCCGTTCATTCCGGGCGAACTTGGGCGAGCTCGACGCCCGCATGGGTTTTGAAGGCAACATTACCATACAGGGAGATCGCGAGATCCCATTCGTGCTGCTAAAGAAAATCATGTTTACCTGCGGCAAGGAAGGCTTTAATAACATGCTGCTCGCTGTTAACCAGGTGGAGCAAATTTGATAAGATGGGCCGAGCGAAAGAAAAACTTCTAGTCAAGATTGAGCAGGACGGCACCGTGGTTCTGCGCCGGCTTTCCAAGCATGATCAGCTTTCCATCGGCCAACATCCAAAGTGTGATGTGACGGTTTACGGCCAGCAGTTCCCGAAAAAGCACATCCTGTTCGCTGGTAAAAACAGCCATTTCCAGATGAATCTGAAAGATTACATCAAAGGCGAAGTGGTTGCGGGCGACTCGCGTCTAAGTTTCAAGGACATGCTGGTGCACAATCTGTTGCCGAAAAAAGGCGATACCTATCTCTATCCCATTACGCAGGGAAAGAAAGGCGTCGTTGTGGTCGGCGATGCCAAGATCACGTTTCTGTGCACGAATGAAGATGCTCTGCCACCAGAAAAGCGCAAACCAAAATTCATCGGTTTTTCCTGGGTCTACGCGACACTAAAGGAGCTTGGCCGGGACTTGCCGTTTAAGGCGATTTTCCTGGTTGTTATTGGTTTGCATGTGTTGCTTCTGAAATATATGAGCGGTTTGCCGGAGATGGTGTCTGCTGTCCACACGAGAAACGTGGTTCCGGAAAGGCTGGCGCGCATTATCGTCAAACAGCCTGACCAGCCTGTGGTGGAAAAAAGGACGGGAGCCACGGCAGGCAGTGCAGAGGCTGAAGCGGAGCCTGATGCGACCAGGAAAAAGCAGCGGAAGAATAGCAAACCCGTGCGTCTGGAAAGCCAGGGAATTCTTGGACTGTTGACCGGCATCGGAAGTTCGGGCAACGCGAGCGGTTTGGCGGACTTTCTGCTGGACAAAGGACTGGTGAAAGAATTGGAACAGATGATGTCTGAAACGGAACTCACCATTGGCCAGGGGACGATTGACCGCCGCGACGATTTCGACAACCTGATTGCCGCTAGCGACTTCGGTGGCGGCATCGATGACATTCTCGGCGCCCTCGACGACGTTGAAACCGTTTCGCTGGGAGAAAAGGGCCAGATTCAGATCGACCGCATCGGCAGCATGACAGGCAGCCAGAAGGCGCTCGGCAGCCGTACTGAGGAATCGGTGCGTGCCGTACTGCTGGCCTACACGGGCAGACTCACCTACATTTACAACAAGTACTTGAAACGCGATCCCGGCCTGAAAGGCAAGATGGTGGTAGAGGTGGTGATCGCGGCCAGCGGCAGTGTTGCGAGCGCCAGGTTAGCGACCTCAACTATGGGCAATGCGGAGTTTGAACGCGAAGTGTTGAGCTTCATTCGACGCTGGAAGTACGATGACATCGATGAGGGCGAAGTGACGGTGACGTATCCGTTGTTTTTCAATAAAGTTTAGTAAAGTGTATGCGCAGTTTATTAGAAGGGTCAATCGAGTACCATCAATCCATTACTCCGCATTGCAGGAGCACAATCTTCTAAGCCAAAGAATCGTTCGACTTTCATGCGGCTCCGCCGCGCTGGGAATTATTCAGACTAGATATCCATCCTACCCCGAATTTCCTCCAGAATCCCCTCCAGCCAAGACACATCCTCGTAGATATTAAAGTCGTCTGTATCCACCACCAGCACGTTCCAGCTATCTGAGATTTTCTTGATCCACTTTTCATAGCCGATGTTGAGCTGGGCGAGATATTCGCGATCGATGTCCTTTTCATAGTCGCGGCCGCGCTTACGGATGCGGCTGATGAGCGTCCAGGTGGAGGCTTTCAAGTACACGACCAGGTCGGGCCGCCGCAAGGACTGCACCATGGCTTTGTACAGATTCCAGTAGGACTGATAGTCGCGCTCAGGCATCAGCTCGCGCAGATAGAGGTTTGTGGCGAAAATTTCAGCGTCCTCATAAATGGTGCGATCTTGCAGGCAGATGGCGTCGGCTTGCTGAATGCTAACGTGATCTTTGAAACGTTGGGTCAGGAAATAGATCTGAGAATGGTAGGCCCAACGTTTCATATCCTGATAGAAGTCTTCGATGTAGGGATTCAGCGCTTGCGGCTCGTAGTAGGTCTTCCAGCCGAATCGTTGGTCCAGCATTTGGGTGAGCGTAGTTTTGCCGACCCCCATGTTGCCGGCAATTGCGATGAAACGGTTTTTGGACAAGGCGTGGTATAGAGTTTGGGTTTGCGATTTGATGCCAATTTCGATGATTAAGTTTGCCAAATCGGTTATAAAATGCAAGGGCTTTTTTGTGCGTGGCCATTTGCAAATGCCAACCTTTTTTAACTATATTAGTCTAAACAACCATAAATGCGCATGAACAGCGAAGAAACGGCGATTATCAAAGAAGCCCAGCGCGGCAACCTGTTGGCATTTGAAACGCTGGTCAAACGGTACGACCGGCATGTGATGCAACTGGCGTACAGCATGGTGGGCAACGCAGAGGACGCTGAGGATATCTATCAGGAGGTGTTCGTGCGGGTGTACCGCAGTCTGGCTCGCTTTCAGTTTAAGAGTGAGTTCTCCACCTGGTTGTACCGGGTGGTGGTCAACTATTGCATTAATTTCCAGAAAAAAAAGCAGCGCACTCGCATGTATTCAATCGACAAGAACGACTATGAAGATCAGCACTGGAAGATGACCTTGCCCGGCAAGGAGAAAAATCCTGAGGATAACACCATCAACCTGGAGTTGTCTCATGAGATAGAAGCAGCGATGGACCAGCTGCCTGCCAAGCAGAAAATGGTTTTCGTGCTGCGGCATTTTCATGGTCACAAATTGCGGGAAATCGCTGCCTTGATGGGCTGTACTGAGGGGACTGTCAAAAGCTACCTCTTTCGCGCAACGCAAAAAATGCAGATGCTTTTGAAGGAGTATTCAACAAGTTAGTGTAGAGGCGAAAATGAATCTACCCAAAGATTTAGACAGATATGTTTTGCTTTATCTGTACGATGAACTTGACCACGAGGAAAAGGAGGCGTTCGAGGCGCACATCGCAAACGATGAGGGGAGCCGCCAGAAGCTTGAGGAGATGCGTGCTTTACATAAGCTCCTTGACCGCAAGCTTGTGTTTGAGCCCTCGATACAGGCCTTGAGTCAAGCCCGTGCTAATTTACGTGAGCGGCTGCGGGACGAAAGAAGGAAAAAACTCAAAGAATCCTGGTGGCAAAAGCTTGATGCTCACTGGGCTTTTCGAGGCCGAGTGTTTCAGATGGCGGGCGCTGTTGTGTTGCTTCTGATCGGGTTCCTTATCGGCAGATTCAGTTTTTCGGATACCGGGTATCGGAACATCTCAAGCGGCGGCTTTGTGGCCGTAGCGCTTGATGCGCCCTCTTTCATTGCTAGCATTGACATGATTCAGTATGAGCCGGAGACCGGAGCGGTTACGGTGCACTACAAGCGGGTGCAGGATGTGTCCTTGCAGGGCGACATCGAAGATGAGGGCATTCGTCGGGTACTGAGTCATACTATTCGGACCGACCATCATCCCGGTCGGCGGCTGGCGGCGGTGAAGGCTTCGGGCGGTCGACGTTTTCGTGATGCGGAGCTTGAGGATGCACTTATTTTCGCCATGGAAAGGGATGAAGTTGACGGCGTTCGGTTGCGGGCGGCAAAAACGTTGAAGGGTTTGCCCATCAGCGAAAAGGTCAAAGCCGCCTTTATTCGTGTCCTGCTGAGCGACACGAATCCTGCCATTCGAATGGAGGCGTTGAACACGCTGAGCAAGGTTGACGAACAAGATGTTTATCCTGTTTTTCAAGACGCATCCCGTGATGACGACAATGAATTTGTCCGGCTGCAAGCTGCGAGAGCGCTGCAAAGAATTGAGAGGGTAGACGCTGTGGAGAGCAGGTAGCAGATCTGAGTCACATGAGCAGAAAGTTTGAACAAGAACCAGGAAGCGATTTTTATTGGAGCTTGAACTTAGAATGAATGACCAGAGGAGACAGAGCATGAGAGAGAAAGCATTGAAGGCGAGCATCTGGCTGGTAGCGGTTTTCTGTGTAGTCGCTGTCTGGCAGTCCAAAGTACAGTCACAGGAGTTGAAGAAATCCGGGCGCTATTACGTTGCCGAGATCAACAAGACCTACGAAGTTGGGGATGGCGGTCGTTTGATTGTCTCGGAGGTGCGCGGCAATGTCGAGGTAACCGCAGGGGCGGATGGCCAGGTGATAATTCATGAAATTATCAAGATGGATATTTTCACCAGGGAGGAAGCGGAAGCGGCGGTGCGAAGGTCTAAATCCAGCTACTTGCAGAAGGGAAACGTCATCGAAGTCGGCGGCGGCTACCACCGGCGGAACTGGATCCAGAGCGAATTCGACATTTCAGTTCCGGCATCTTTTGACGTGGAAGTCGAAACTCGTGGCGGCGACATCAAGGTCGGCGGAGTGAACGGGAATGTTGAATTAAGCACTTCCGGCGGTGACATTACGCTGAAAGATATTGGCGGTGAAGTCGAGGTGCGCACATCGGGCGGGGACATCGTCGTCATAAATTCGAGAAAGAAAGTCAAGCTGAAAACGTCTGGTGGAGATATTGAGCTTCAAGACATCGGTGGGAGCCTGACCGCGAAGACATCTGGCGGCGACATTTTTCTGCGGAGAGCCGAAGGCGAGGTTGAACTGAAAACCTCTGGCGGTGACATTGAAATCGCGGATGTAGGCGGCGCTGTGACAGCGCACACCTCGGGCGGAGATATTGAAGTGAAGAATACGCAAGGTGCGGTTGAAGTACACACTTCCGGCGGCGATATCAATTTGACGAAAATCGGTGGCGCGCTGGATGCTTCCACTTCTGGGGGTGATATCTCCGGCCGCAGTATTGCGGGCAGCGCGAGTGTGTCCACCTCCGGCGGCTCCATCGAGCTTGCAGATGTGAAAGGCGGCGTTGAGGGCAAGACTGCCGGCGGCGACATCGAAGTGGAGATCACGCTCACGGATTTTTCCGGTAATCACAATATCGACTTGCGCACGGCTGGCGGCGAGATCACGCTATACATTCCGGAGAAGCTGCCGGCAACAATTCGGGCGGAGATTGAGATCACAGACCTGTGGAGAGACTATAATATTTACTCAGACTTTCCCCTGACAAGTTCAGAGGATACCGAAGAAGGCAGACGTTCACGTCGCAGAAAACGTTTTGTGACAAGTGAAGGTGACATCAACGGCGGCGGGGATTTGATCGAGCTTTATAGCACGAATGGCGATATTCACATCAAGATGTTGAGAGAATAGTTTGCGGACACTTTCTATAAGTCTCTATACTTATTTTGGATTTGGATGTTGAAATTTTCGGCTTGGCTGCTCTGTACTTCAAGCTTGCAAAACCTTGTTTTTTCAGTAAAGTATTAGCCACGGATTGACACGGATGAACACTGAGATGGCAGAGATCATTTGCTGAAAAAATCTCAAAAGTAGAACCCATAAAATCACTTTGACTTTTCGTGTGATTCCGTGGCTTATCTTTGGTTGTGGTTTAGCCGCCTGTGTCTCTGTAGCGAATTTACGCGAGACTACCCACCTTTACGACCACCATTGTCAGGTCGTCGTGTTGCTCAACATCTCCGGTGAATTTGCCGACTTCTTCCCGGATATGGTTCAACATATCCTGCGCCGACCCATTTGTCGTTCGACAGATGATGTTTTGCAGGCGGTCTTCACCGAACTCATCTCCGTTCCTGTTCATGGATTCTGACAGGCCATCCGTGTAGAACACAAAGACATCGTTTTCCTCGAAAGGGATTGCGACCTCCTCGATTGTTTCCGAGAAAATAGTGCCGCCATCGAGCCCGATAGCAAGTCCTTTCGGCAGTACGAATTCCGTAGCGCCAGACGATGCTTTGTGCATGATTAACGGATTGTGACCGGCCCGGGCAAATGTGAGCACCCTCCTCTCTACATCAAACTCGCCATAAATCACGCTGATGAACACGCCCTTTGGCACGTTCTCATAAAAGATAATGTTCATTTCTGACAGGATACGCTTGGGGGTGCTGCTTTTCTTTGAAAGCGTCTTGATGATGCCTTTCGCCAGGGTCATGTAGAATGCCGCAGATACGCCTTTGCCGGAAACATCGCCGATAACCACGCCCAGTGAGTTGCTGCCGGTGAGAATGAAATCGTAGTAATCTCCCCCTATTTCCATCGCAGGCTCGCACACGCTGGCAAGATCCAGGCCCGCAAAAGTGGGCAGGCTCTGCGGCAGAAACCGTTTCTGCACCGTCCGCGCGATTTCCAGTTCTTTGTGCAGGCGTTCCCGTTCGGCAATCCGGCTAACGTACTCAGGCGTGTAATGTTTGAATTCCTGAATCGACCTTTTGCTCAGAAGAAGATAGATGCCTGTGGCCAGCAGAGCGCTTACGCTCAGCCAAGCAAACATCCCGGGCATACTCAGGTGTCCGCCAGGCACTTGTTTGATGAAGAAGAATTCCAGGAATGAACTAACAGTGAACAGGGCGATGAGGATGGCCACGAAGTCAAATCGCAGCATGTAGTAAGCCCAGAGAATGGCCAGGGGCACGAAAATTACAAAGGCCATGAATGTGGGGCGGATATAGTACAGGTGCAGGCCGGAAAGGTTGAGAAACAGCGCCAGCGTCACGAGCAGGACAACCTTGTTCCTGATTTTCTTCTTGATGCTGGCCGTCCAGAAAAGCGTCAGCATCAACGCGATGAAAATTGCTGAAATCAGATTTTTGAGCAGGCCCGAGGCAAAAGAAGATGTGCCGTTGAGAATGGAGAGCATTTCATCTTCGAACTCGAGGTATCCGAGTGCGAATTTACTCACCAGCCAGTACGACGCCGCAAATAGCAGAAGGGTTGTGCCGGAAATGAATAGAGAGTTGAGGAGGGCTTTCCCGAGCTCCTGAACCCGGACAAAACCGCGGCAGACAACATCGGTGAGCGCGAGCCGTTCCGGCCAGGAATCTCGTACAAACGAGTCAGTGGCAGCGTAAACGACAAATGCACCCAAGCCGGTCAGCAATCCTGCCAGGCCGCCGCCGACAAGAACGCCGAGCCATTCGGGCCAGGTTTCGAGGGCAATCATGGCGAACATGAGCAGAAACACGCCTCCACCGACCCGTACTGCTCTCTTGAATTCAATCTCATCGTGCCGCAGCCTTTTGAAGAACCCTGCAATAAGAAAAACAGCAATGAGTGTCCAAACTGCCATCGCCACGACATGAGAAATGATCTTCGCCGACTGGTGACTGGCAGGCGTTAAAGGCTGGTCCCTGTCGAACACTACGCGGGCGCGATAGCGAACGATGTTGCGACCGACGATCCTGACCGCATAACTTTCCCGCAGGTCGGCAGACACCGGGGAAGGTTTGCTAAAGGTGAGGTCGTAAGTGAGAACCCTTTCGTCCTGAGTAGTCCTCTTGTTTGTCAGTTGAGTGACGGAGGTATCGACGTTGTGATTCTGCAGGAATAGTTTGGCTTCCGCCAGCGCTTCCGCCTCTTTGAAATTGGGTGGCCTTTT
>SMXE01000044.1 GCA_004357015.1 Caldithrix sp. | reverse complement strand
TCTTTGCAAATCTCCCCCATGCCCCAGGCCAGAATCAAGATCATGGCCGCCATCATCATCGACTTGTACCCGTTGACTGCAGCTTCTACCACGTTCCGGACGTCCAGAATCTTCTGACTTACAGCGAGAACTGCGGCCACGAACAAGCCGGTAAAAGACGCCCACAGAAGCACAGAAAAGGAGTTGGCAGCGCCGATGATCTTGCCAAGATTGGCCGTTTGTGCTTCAACGCCAAGTGATTCTTTGCCCGTCAGGTAGAGGCCTGCCAAAGTAACCAGAATAACAACGAGAATCGGCACGATGGCATTGTACCAGCGCAGTGGTGTGCCCTCGCCTGCGATCATGTCAAGGCTAGCGCTGTCGGCGAGAGGCTGCGCCCCTGGCCGTAGCACTTGTCCTGTGCGCATGGATCGCGTTTCTGCGGCGTACATCGGGCCGTAATCGCGAAGTGTGACGCCGATGAGAAAGACAAACACGAGCGCGAGAATACTGTAAGAAGCAAACGGGATCGATTCCAGGAAAACGCTGTAACCATCCTGGTTTATGCCCAGAACCGCGAATGCCTGAGCGATCAGTCCTACTTGGAACCCGACCCATGTCGAGATAGGCGCGATGGAGGCCACCGGCGCAGCGGTCGAATCCACGATATAGGAGAGCTTCTCCCGCGAAATCTTCAGCCGGTCAGTGAATGGGCGCATGGTGTTGCCAACGATGAGCGTGTTGGCGTAATCGTCAAAAAAGATGAGCAGGCCCATGGCCCAGGTAGCCAACTGGCCGCCACGGGCATGGTTAGCAAATTTTGCCAGCCGTTCGACGATGCCCTGCGTGCCGCCTGCCTTTGAAATCACCCCCACCATGCCGCCCAGGGTGAGGCTGAAAATCAGGATGGCAGCGTGGTTATTATTGGCCAGAGAATTGAGCAGGTAGGTGTCCGCGGTTCTCAAAAAGCCAGTGATTGGATTGTATTGGAAGATGAAGAGCGCACCGAGCCAGATGCCGCAAAAAAGCGAGATGAGTACCTGGCGCGCCGTGAAAGCCAGTGCGATCGCCAGCAGTGGCGGAAGGAGACTCAGAATGCCGGGCAGGACTCTGACGTCTGCAGTTTTCTTCAGGCTGCCACGCTGGATCTTAACAATGAAAGTACCGGACTCGGCAAAAACTGCATTAGGAATGCTGGCCTCACCGGCTTCGAAACTAACTCTGGTGATAGCCCGCGTTTCGCCGTTATCATCCCGGATTTGGATGCCGGCCACGTTGACGGACTCGGCAAATGCTTTGATGATCTGGCCGTCCGCATCTACGGCTTCAAAGCCGATTTCGAACACGACTGAAGAAAGCGCCACCGTGGGTGTTTTGATCTGGAATGCAACCGCTTGCCGCGTCTGGTCTTCCTGAACTTCTGTGCCGTAGGATTGGGCCGCCGCATTGCCCTGGCACAGTACGATAGGAAGAAAAAGATAAATTACGCGACGGAGTGTGTGATTGCTTAATTTCATAAGTGATTCGGTTTTGGGTGAAGGGAATGAGGTGAATTCAACAATAAGGAAATGCCGTAAGAAAGTAAAGCACAATTTTGGCAATGTTTTGGCACTTGATTTTACAAGATATTTTGCTAAATTAATTCGGCTTACATAAACAACTGTTTGGCCTCCCCCTGACAATAATTGCATAGAACATGAATCATTCCGGTGGCAGCAGTCTGAATTTATCAATGAGGGTTCTGGTTGTTTGGTGCCAGGTGCTGATGTTTTCCTGGTTCTTTCCGGCAGGCACCCGTGCGGCAAAGAAGGGCTGGACTGAGCGTTACACGCCACGCGCTGTCGAGGATATCGATTCTCACAAGCTACTCGAACTTTATGGCGGCGACATGCGCAAGGTCATGAGTCTGAACGGCCAATGGCAAGCGCGTCTCGTGGACGAGGAAGATTTTCACAACGTTTGGGTACCGGGCGCTTTTGATTTCGAAGGTCGGGTGCGGTTCAAACGCAGTTTTGAACTGGACTCCAGTTTCGTGGACAAGCAACTCAAGTTGGTGCTGCTGGGAGTCAATAATCGCTGCAAAATATATTTGAATCGACAGTTTCTCAGTTCGCACGTGAGCGGAAATACGGCCTTTTCGGTTGACCTGGACGAAGATAAGCTGGTGCTCCCAGGAACCAACGAACTGGTCATAGAAGTCGATAACACGCTCTTGCCGCGTGAAGGCATTCCGTTAAGACACCATCCCGGAATTGCACACAATTATGGCGGCGTTATCCGTGACATTCTCATTCAGGTTTTGCCGCCAGTGGCAATAAAAAGTGTGCGCGTGAATTACCTGTTCTCGGACGGGTTTGGCAAGTGCGAACTCACCCTTCAAACTTTATTGCACAGGCGAGACGATTTTTTGCTTGCGGAAGGTACGAGGCTTACGCTTCAGGCTGAGTTGTGGGATAGCACCGGAACGCGCCTGATGGCGAAATCGCCCCCAAAGCCTGTGAAGTTCGATCGCGTTGTTTCTCAGGACACGCTGAAGCTCAAAGTTGATGGGGTTGAGTTGTGGACTCCTGACCAGCCGCATCTCTATGAGGTTCGGGCGATTCTCAAGGAAGGAAGAACCACCCTTGATGTAAGTTCCTTCGAAGTTGGCTTCAGCGTGGCAGAAGTGGCAGAAGGCAAGTACCTGCTCAACGGCCAGCCGTTCCCGCTGCGTGGCGTCAACTGGTATGCAGACGCATCCGTGGCCGGGCCCGTCGTAAATCCGGAAATATGTGAGGAGACTGTCAGGAAAATCAAATCGCTTGGCGCCAATGCCGTGCGGGTCGTAGGGACGCCGCCGCATCCGTACTTGTTCGACGTATGTGACCGCTTAGGACTGCTTGTGTTCACAGAGATGCCACTGTCTTTTGTTCCGGCTGTTCGGTTGCGCAATGCCGCGTTTACCGAAATGGTTAGCGACTATTTCACAGAAATTCTACTGCAAAGTGTTTCCCATGTGAGTCTCGGCGGAGTGGGATTTGGTACTGATGTGCAATTTGACCTGCTTGCGGGTGACCTGTTTCTGCAGGTGCTGCGGGCCGCCGCCGGCGAGGCTGCCCGTCCGTTCTACGCTTCTTATCGTCACTATATGCCCTCGCGGTGGCCGGATGAAATTGACCTGGTTTTTATAGATTTGTACCAGCACACCGCGGAGCAGGTTGAGGCTGAACGGCAGAAGTGGGAAAAGCTGACTCAGCAGCTTGGGTATGTGTACATGGTTGGATTTCCTTTCAGACAGACGCACGAACGCGGCGCTGACAGCCGGAATCCCGGTCTCGATGGCAATGCTGATGTTTACCAACCCGATCTGCAGGATGTTGCAGTGCAGGCTTATGAACTGAATCGCGTGCTTACGAAAATTAGCACGGACAAAGAGAAGGCCGGAGTCTTTATTCATACGCTGGCCGATTGGCGCGAGGCCTTACCCAACATAATATTCGGCGCACCTGAGGGTGAATATGTGCACGCTTCCGGTCTCCTGGGCTGGGATCGTAAAGAGCGTCTGGCGTTCGATATTGTTGAATCTCTTTTCAAAGAAGGGCAGACTAAGAAGATATCTCTGCGCCTGCCACCTTCTCAGAAACCCAACGAGTATCCTGTATTCGGAATCTTACTTATTTTGATGTTTCTGTTCAACTTTAACCGCAGCCGGCGGTTTCGCAGCAACCTGAAACGAATTTTTCTTTATCCGCACGGCTTTTACATGGACTTGCGAGACAACCGTAAAATATCGAAAGGGCAGACGCTCTTGCTTAGCCTGGTGGCCACTGTTGTTGTGAGCATCATCCTGTCCAGCGTTGCCTTTAATTTTCGTGAGAACCTGCTCTTCAATGACCTGTTGAACCTGATGGTTGATTCTCCCGCTCTTAAATGGAAATTGATCTGGCTGGCGTGGCATCCGCTTGCCTGCATCGTGTTTCTGGTAGTTTTACATTACACCTTATACTCCTATGCGATAGTGCTCTTGAGAGTGACGGCTCTTATCTTAGGAAAGCGCCTGCCATTGGTGCAGTATGCGACCTTGGTTTTCTGGGCAGCAGCTTGTTATGTTTGGCTGCTACCACTAGTCCCGATTTTCTATCGCCTTATCAACCAGACAGAGTGGGGCACTATTGCGGCTGCCGTCATTGGTTTGGTGTCGGGATGGTTTTTTGTCCGCTTGTTTCGTGGTGTAAAAGTGATTTTTGGTCTGTCGATATTGCGGGCAGGCACCTTTGTGTTGGTTCTTGGCATGCTTATCATAGGCAGCCTGGCGTGGTATCTCGACAAGAAGTACGCTGTAGCAGATTACCTCCCGATGTACTGGACGGTTCTGTCCGATAAAATATCGTTGTAAAGAACTTGAAGAAATACTTTGGATCGCGTCAAACCCTGACCGGATTTCCAACCCTGTCCGGGTGCTCTCAATGCGCTAGCGGAGAGCGTCCCTGCAGGTCAGCTGGCAAGGCAAGAAAGGCGCTTTGAACAAATCTTAGGTGAGACTGACGGCAAAGCCCAGGGAGATGACCGCCAGGATGGTGCTGATGACAATGGCGCTGGCCGCGAGGTGCTTGTCGCCGCCAAGCTGGTCCACCAGGATGAAGGATGCGGCGGCGGTGGGACAAGACAGATAGATGAGGGTTATCTTGCTTTCAGCCGGGCTAAGACCGAGGGCTGTTGCCAGCAGGTAGCCAATAACCGGCGTGACCCCAACCTTGAGCAAAGCAGCGCTGCTGGCCGCCAGCAGGCTGCCACGAATCTGAACTGAGACCAGCGAGCCGCCGATGCCAATCAAAGCCAGAGGCAGTGAGGTTTGACCTACCGCCGCAGTAGTACGCGCCAGCCACACCGGCAGAGGCGTGTTTGCGATGGAAAGTACGAAGCCAAGTGTCGAGGCGATGAGAAGTGGGTTGCTGAGTAATTGCAGGGCGATGGTCTTAAGGGATTCGCCGTCTATTTTTTTGCGCCCGAGGACAAGCACAAGTACGGAAAAGGCGTTGTAGGTGATTGCCATGGGTGCAAGCACAAGCACGGCCAGCGTTTCATGGTCGGCAAGCCCGGGCGCATTTTGTGCCATGGCAGAGTAAATGATCACCGGCAGGCCGATGAACGCGAGATTGCCTCTAAAACTCGACTGTACGAATGTCCCTGTCGAAGTCGCTGGCAACTGCAACAGGCGGGCCACGACATAAGCAGCCACGATGCCACCGAGCATGCTGAGAAACATCACCAGAAACAGGTTTGCTGCATTCTGACCAGTGTGTTGCGCCGCGGCGATTTTATTGAACAACAGGCATGGCAGGCCAACCCAGTACGTTAGCCGGTTCAACCCTGAGAGGATTTCATCGGAAAAGAACCGCCACCTGCGTAGCGAGGCGCCGAGGGCTATAATAACAAATACGGGGAAGAGCGAGTTGAGGACGGTCATTTTGTAGCCATAAATCCATTCAAGTTTTCACTTCTTGTTTTCTGTTTGCATTTTTGTCAGGCGCTGACTGATTTCACTTGCGGCTTAGCGGGGCTCGTATTCAAAGATTACGAAGATAGAGGAATGGCGGGTAAGTGTCAAGAAAAATTAGGAGTCGTTTTACCAAGATTGTAACTATTCAGCTCTTTGCTGTTGGCTCTTAGCTCTTGGCCTTGAGATGCTGATAAGGTTACGGTAAACTTGTTTAACGATCGCAAGCCCACCTTTCCAAATACCCGGAGTCCGGAAAGCTCTCATCGTGTGCAACCAATTTATGAACAATGGCCTTGGCTAGTGGCCAAAAGCCAACAGCAGCAGAGTTTACAAAAACAGCTTGACTTTCAGGGGTGTTTCGGTTATATTGCTCCAACTCTATATCGTGGCTCATCAACTCCATGCATACATCATATAGTATGTTTCACATAAATAACGCGAACTAGGGAGAGGGGCAAATACGTGTATCTGGAAAGTCTGAAGATTAATGGATTTAAGTCGTTTGCGAAGAAAACGACCTTCTTGTTCAACGACGGCATCACTGTCGTTGTGGGGCCGAATGGCTGCGGCAAGAGCAACACGGTGGACGCCATTCGCTGGGTGCTGGGGGAGCAAAGGGCGGGTAATATCCGCAGCGAGAAGATGGAGAATGTGATTTTCAACGGCACCAAGAAGGTCAAACCTCTCGGCATGGCGGAAGTTTCGCTGACTATCCAAAACACAAAAAACGTATTGCCCATTGAGTACGCCGAGGTTGTCATCACACGGCGGCTTTTCCGGTCTCTGGAGAGCCAGTATCTGCTGAACAACACACCCTGCCGGTTGAAAGATATCCAGAATTTGTTTATGGATACCGGCATGGGGCCGAACGCTTATTCGATTATCGAGTTGGCCATGATCGAAACGATCTTGAGCGGGCACCCGGAGGAGCGTCGCAGAATCATTGAAGAGGCTGCCGGCGTCACCAAATACAAATTGCGGCGAAGAGCTGCCTTTAGAAAACTTGAAGCCACGGAAGTGGACCTCCTGCGTGTCTACGACATCATCAACGAAGTCGAGAAAACAGTGGCTTCGCTG
>SMXE01000043.1 GCA_004357015.1 Caldithrix sp. | reverse complement strand
CGGAATACCAAACGTGAACTCGTCTATCCGGTCGTGACTCAAGAAGAGGAACGTCAGTCCTGACAGAAACAGAAGATTAACGCTGCTCATGACGCCCGTTAACCTGAACAATCGACGCTCAGTAGCTGCAGCCCTGATCTTGAGATTCATTATTCGCATACGGTTGCCGCCCAGCCAGACCAGACATCCCAGCAGAAAGACAAGCGCCGCCGACCCGAAGACAGCAAGATGAAACGAAAGCGTTTCGTAAAACCGGAGTTTCTCAAAAGCGAACCGCTTGCGATACCATCGATCTACCTTGCCATGACCGTCTTCTTTGAAAACCGACAACTCGCCGGTAACTGCATTCCGAAAAACCAGCGGTCCAACAGGCGTCCAGAGTTGCTTGCCCCGTACAAGCAGGTTACCTTCGTCGGTGACTGAAATCCTAAACTGTTTTCTGAGGGAAAAAATCTTCTCGATGCTCGAGCGGGAGTATTCATTTGTGCGATAGAAGCCAGAAAATCGGGACAGGTCGCGCACTTTTCCAGCGCCGGTACTCTGAACCGCAGTGCTGTCCCCGACCGAAAAATAGTGGTCAAAGAAGCGCTCGGTTACTGTACTGAGGAGCTTGAAACGGTCGTTGTTACAGGCCATAAAAAGCCCGATATCCTTCTCCGGGAGCAAGATCAAGCGGCTCACAAATCCCGGGATGTGTCCGCCGTGTTGCAGGGCCCGCTCACCGTTCTCGAACCGTTCGTAAAAGCCGTAGGCCAAGCCCGGCAACCTGGTATCATGAGCGAAATGCCTGGCCTGCATGAATCGAACCGTCGCTTCCGCAAGAATACGCCCATCCTCAAATACGCCGCCATGCAATTGCGCTATCATGAACGCGGCCATGTCCGTGGCAGTGGTATTGAAGGCAGCCTCCGGGCCGGTTTGGAAATAGTAGTATGGAACGGCGTCGTAGGCGCGGTCCCGGTAGCTGTAGCCCATTGCCAGATCCGATGTAAAATTGCGGGGAAACCGGAACGTACTTCTTGTCATGCCAAGCGGCTGCAGAATGTTTCTTTCCACGTAGTCAGAGAAAGTCTGGCCCGATACGACTTCGACAAGATAGCCAGCGAGCGCAATGCCGTGGCGTGAGTAACTGTACTCACGGCCGGGCGGCCGCACGCGCGGCGGCAAAGCCTCTGCCAGGAAATCGCCAAGCGGCAGTAAATCCTCCTCATTTTGTGTGGCCAACCCGATCCGGTTGTCATCGAAACCGGCCGTGTGCGTGATGAGATGCGCAAAGGTGATTGGCTGCGGGAAGGTTGCTGGTATTTCGAACCGCTCAAGATAATCGTTCACGTCGTCGTTCAGGTTAACAAGCCCACGTTCGTGCAGTTGCATTACCGCGGTTACCGTAATCAGCTTGGAAACCGATGCGATGCGAAAGATCGTTTTGTCG
This sequence comes from Caldithrix sp., assembly GCA_004357015.1. GTDB lineage: Bacteria > Zhuqueibacterota > Zhuqueibacteria > Oceanimicrobiales > Oceanimicrobiaceae > CR04bin15. Next base: position 11,471 of record SMXE01000043.1, on the reverse strand, counting down.
GGATCGACGAGTTTGCGCGTTTCCAGGTTTGCAAAGCCATAGCCTTTCTTGAAGAAGATCTCCCCGTTTCGAACCAGGACAAAAACTGCACCTGGCACATGCAATTCTTCCATAGTCTGAGGGAAAAGGCCATCCAGAAAGGTTTCCAGTTCGCGAATGTCATTTGGACCTGCCGACAGATTCACACCACCGCTATCGGGAGTCTGGGCAAGGGTCGCTGAAGAGGCGCAAAGGTGAATTAACAGAATGAACGCCAGCTTTGGTACGGATAATCGGCAATGAAACATGAAAGCAAGTGCTTGTGTGGTGAGAACATTCCTAAAAATGACTGACGTTCTCCCTCTCGCGGTGACGCCACCGGTCAACGAGGGTAAACCAACGCTGTAACCGGAGGCGAAAAACCGGCAGCGTGGAACGTCGCGTAATATTGGTTCGGCGCAACCTGAGGGGATCGGCAGTGTTCAGATCGTTGTGACCATCAATGACGGTAAAAGCGAGCTTAAAATTCTCCTCTCTGAGAATCTTCACCACGTCATGATTGTGGCTGCCATTTGGAAAACAGAAAATAGGCAACGCCTGGCCGGTTTCCCTCTTCAAGTCATCAAACGAGCCCATGATTTCTTCTCGAAGCTGTGCAGGCCGCAATTGCGTCATAATTGGGTGGGTACGTGTATGGGCGCCGAGCGTAACTCCTTCCTGCGAAAGTTGTCTAAGTTCATCCCAACTCAGGATGGTCTGCCCCTGATAATGGCCATTGCCCAATTCAGTGCAAATTTCATCCACCAAAGCCATTGCAACTTCGTGACCAAGCGTTTTGATGTACTTCTGCAATCTTCTGAGCGTCTGCTGCCGCTCTTCGGTCGTCTCGATGGTGAGTGTGCCGATGGGAGAAGAGTCTATCTGGCTGCGGTCAGTGTGAATGACAGATCGGTACAACTTATCCCACCAGAAAAATCGGGTTATGTCGTCCGGGAAAGCGGTTGGCACAAACAAAGTTGCCGGCAGCCCGAGCCGTTTTAGGACAGGCCAGGCGTTCTCCCTAAAATCACGGTAAGCGTCGTCGAACGTTATCAGAATAGCGTCTTTCGGCAGGCGTTTCCCGTTTTCGATTGCCTCCAGGACCTGCGCCATCGAAACAACGTCATGATTCTTGACCAAATACTCCATGTGCTGTGCGAAAACAGTGGGGGTGGAGCTGATGATCCTGGGATCCAGCATTGGTGTCTCTTTGGGCTCCGCCACCCGGTGGTAGGTCAATACACGAAGCATGTGAGGATCCTCTCCATACCCGTTGATGGTCTCCGTTGTGGAAGTTTGATCAAAAGATGCTGCTTCCTTATCGGTCTGCCCGACAATATGTCTAAGCATCCTCCTATTTTGAAATCTCCTGTATCCTGCGACTGCTGCAAGAGAAATCAATGTCAATCCGGGCAACGCAATGTACACGATTAGCTTCGGTAAAGCGAAAAGTTCCGCTACCTTAAAATGACTCCCAAAAGTTGAATACCAGATGTTAAAAAGAAACGACGAAAATGAAAGCATCACCATCACAATGGTGAGTCTCCGGTTGAAGGTCAAACTCACAACAGCGATTAATGTCATCAAATACCATGCGAATCCCAACCGGGTCAGGAAGAGAGAAAAAAACAGCAGCACGAATGCCCAGCCGCGCAGCAATTGGGCAACGCTGCCGTCCTGCTTCAACCCTATGATAATAGTTAAGAGTACAAACAACACCACACATGCTGAACGAAAGACATCGGGCACGGACGAACCGCTCTCGCCAAAAGCGACGAAATGTTGGGTAATAATGTCAGGACCTTGCCAGAACGGTAAGTAGATAACTAGCAGCGAGACCACAAAAATGGCCAGCTCCAAACCCGCTGCTTTCCAGCGCTTGAGTCTTAAGTCTCCGAGAATGTATACTGCCGCAAGTGGCGCGGTAATGAGTTTCACAGCGCTTGAGAGCGCCAGAGGAATCGCCGCCAACTTCTTACGGTTGCCAAGCAGCATCCAGACTGACACCAGCAAATAGAAAACCATGACCGTATCCGTCTTGCTCTGGCCGTTAAGAACGACAATCGGATTCCAGGCATAGGTCAGGATAGCAGGCAGCACGTAGTTTGGGTTCAGGCGTCTCAGAATTGCGGCAATAAGTACCAGATTCAGTACATTCACCAGGAAAAAAAATGAGCGGTAGAGCAGCAGATTCGCGACCGGATCATCCCCGGCAAGCCTGGCCAGCAAAACGTTGAGGTGCATCCAACCCGGAAACTTGCCGCCCGGCCTGGCTGTGTACCGGTGGCTGGCGTATTCATAGAGCGGATCGGATGGATATTCATCAGCGGCGGTGTAATACGGATTACTGTGATGCACGGCAGCCACGCGGCCCCGCAAAATATAATTGAAAATGTCGGTGTTGAAGTTTGGTAGAAACCACACAGACAAAAAGAAAAAAGTGACCGAAGATACAATCACCAACGAGGCATGCTCAGCGTGACTGTTTTTACGCCAGACCAGACTGATCGCGATGCCGTAGCCAACAAACACTAAGATGGAGAAAACGATGATAAGCGCGGCAACCGTTCCGGCATTTTCCGGCGCCAGGATGGGCAGTGAATGCAGCCAGGACCAGAATGGGAGGTTGTCGATCAGTCCAGCGCTTGGCCGGGTCATCCGCCCGGGTGTCTGTGGTATCAGGAAGCCAAAGAACAGATAGGAAAGCCCCAGCAGAAATGCCAAACATCCCAAAACAAACGCCGGGCGAATGTGCAGCTTCATCAGAATGCGTTCAAGAATCGAGAGGTCAACAAGGCTCAACTTCCCGCCAGTCTGAACGGCGATTTTCTCGTCCCCCCCAACATCCATCACAACCTGACTCTTCTGCATACAACGACTCCTGTGAGCAAGCGCTAAAAACTCCTACATGCTTACTCAATATTCGTCCATGAAATCAGCTTTCTATAATCAGTGCTTCAGCCGGCAAAGAATCGCGAGCTGAGTAACATTTCTAAGTACTGCCAATATTGGAGTTATGCAGAAGCACCGTTTCACAACATAAAAGCCCACTCAGGCCGGGTGGGCTCATTGAAACTGCTGTTTTGCTTTCCCGCGGTCAAATATGTCTTCTCAAGGCGCTACCTCCCGGTGCACTCGGCTGCCCGGGCCCGGGTTAATCGTTCATCCCCCTCTCTAAATGCCAGGTTGGCGCCGTTAGGTTTGGGTACATTCACGGTGATGGCGTTGCTTCGCTGACCGCCAGCGTCTGTTATTTCAACTGTAACATCAGTACTTGTTTGGTCACTAAAAACGAAGCAGACAAAAAATTGGATGCCGCCTTTGAACCCGTCCCCACCAATGATTGGACTGGTCACGTCGAAAGAGCCGGTGCTGCCGGATGGCAAAAACTGGAACGAAACATGCACGACGCTGCCATCAACGACGTCGCCATCGGGGTCGTCATAGTCGAAATCGAATTGGTACAGCGTCCCAACGGGTCCGCCAAACACGTCGCAGAACGTGCTGTCATTTATCTGAATGACCGTTGGCTGCAGGTTAGAAATCCTTGCGGGATTTGAGTTATCTACGGTCAAGGTGGTCGATCCGCTCACCCCGCCGAAAGTTGCCGCAATAACAGTCGTTCCGGCTGAATTGCCGGTGGCCAAACCATTTTGATCGATCAGAGCCACTTTGCTATCGCTGCTGGTCCATGCTGCATCTTTCGTCAGGTCATCTTCAGAATCATCTGTGAATGTGCCGGTGGCAGTGAACTGCATCGTCTGGTCAACGAGAATGGTTGGATTTGCGGGAGTTACCGTAATGGATACCAGCTCAGGTTGCCCAACAGTCAAGGTGGTTCCCGCGGAGATGCCATCCTTTTCAGCGGTGATCTTGGCAGTTCCAGGACTGAGACCCGTTGCCAGACCCGCGTTAGATACGTCCGCGACCTGCGTATTGTCGCTGGTCCAATCAGCATCGGTGGTTATATCCTGGGTTGAACCATCCGATAGTGTCGCAGTTGCACTATACTGCACTGTCAGTCCGGCAGGTACGCTGGCATCTTGCGGCATCACTTCGATCGAAACAATTTCGGCCGCTGTGACCGTGAGAAGCGTTTGCCCTGAGATGCCATTAAGCTCTGCTGCAATGGTTGTGACGCCCGGTTGCAGCCCGGTTGCCACGCCACCTGATGTGATGCCTGCCACGGTGGTGTTGCCGCTCGACCAAGTAACCTGATCCGTAACGTCGCGTTGTGAATCGTCAGAAAATGCGCCGACGGCATTAAATTCTTGCTCAGTGCCGGCTACAATGGTGGGATTTTCCGGCGTCACTGTGACGGAGACCAGAGTCGCCGCTGCAACGGTCAGTGATACTTGCCCCTGAACCTCGCCGATGGCGGCAGTCACAGTCGTGTTTCCGGGGGCATTGGCAACGGCAAGGCCAGTTGTCGCGTCGATCGTGGCCACCTGACTGTCACTGCTGGTCCAGTTGGCCTGAGCTGTGACATCGCTGGATGAACCGTCAGAAAACGTGGCTGTCGCTTTGTACTGCACGGACTCGCCCGCAGCGATCGTGGTATCTGCCGGCGTGACAACAAGCGATGCAATAGTCGCGGCCGACACATTCAGCCCAGTGCTTCCTGTCACGCCGTTCAGTTCGGCAGTGATGGTGGTCGACCCCGGCGCATTGCCGGTGGCCAGGCCCGTCGATGCTTCAATCGTGGCTACCTGGCTGTCACTGCTGGTCCAGTTGGCCTGAGCTGTGACATCGCTGGATGAACCGTCAGAAAAATTGCCGGTTACGATCAATTGCAGAGTTTTCCCAACTTCAATCGTTGCGTCTTGCGGAGAGATTGCAATAGATACAAGTGATGCATCTGTCACAGTCACTATGGTTTGCCCAACCACACCCACGAATGAAGCCGTAATAGTCGCTGTCCCGGTTGCAACGCCAGTAACCTCGCCGGTGTCATCCACCGAGGCTACAGCGCTGTTGCTGCTCGCCCAGACAGCCTGGCTGGTGACATCAAACGTCGCCCCATTTGAGAGCGTGCCGATAGCAGTTAATTGAACCGCTTGCCCCGTTTGCAAAGGATTTATCGGTGTCACTGCGATAGATTGCAAGACCGGAATATCACCGCCGAGGGACGGATCAACAATAAGAAGCTCGCTAAAACCGCCGCCTGTCGGATTCTCATGACCTTGCAAAAGCAGCTCCACTGACTGGCCGAAAACAAGCGGCGATACCCTGACCACTGGATCATTTGAAGTTTTCGGGTAAGGAACGATCTGCTCAAACAGCATCTCACCTGTGGCATTGGGTCCGCTGTAAACCCGGAACCTGACGGTCTCAAAACCAAAGCCGGAGCGATACTGTTCTAAAGCATGCCGGGAATTGTTAACGATTCCCATAGTCCCGAACAGACGCTCGGCGATTCCGGTCCAGACAAACCGTGACCCGTTCGGATCCGCGTTAGATCCTGCGGACAACCATGACGTACGGGGATCCAGGTCGATGGCCCGGCCCGGTCCAAAACCGCTTTCCCCAAAAGTCGATGATGCCTGTACCGAACCCAATAATGCAAATGAAACTGCTGGCAGCATCGTTATAACAATGGCATTTGCTTGGGTTGTGCCTGCCTGCAGCGCAACATCATCAGAACCTACGAAGAAGAACAAAGCTTGTGTGTCCGCAGCAAAAACGATAATGTTGAACACTTCAACCTGATCTGTTACCGGAATGCTGACTTCACCTTCTGCGAATCTTCCTTGTGCCGTGTCCACAATGTTGAGCGCCTGCTCACGGACGATGACCTCACGCGAAGTCACGTTGACCACCGAGACTGTTACCTCATCGATGTTCTGACTTTTAAACCGCTTCAAATCTGACACCGACTTGCCGTGGGATGCTGCATCTCTTTCCTTGAAATCAAGCTGAATCTGGATCCGTGCCGTCTGGCCAGGCCCTACCAGCTTGTTGTCACGACCGCAATTTAGCACAAGCGCTAGTGCAGAAAGAATACAGAAGACGGCGACGTGGATTCCAGTGCGCGAGAAATCTGTCATTTTCGAAACCTCATTGTGAGTAATGTCACTCAACTCGTGCGAAGGTCAGGCCCGCCAGTCGCCCGACTGACAATAGTGCAAACTTTTTGCAAAAAATCAAGCGTCTCGCAGGTGGAGAATGGATTGTTGACATACCGAATTGATTCACCTTGCCTTCGCGGCCCTGGCAACAATCCAGGCTAAAACGTAATCGCAAAGCCCCCGGAGAATTCGTACCCAGTCACTTCAACGTCTGAATCCGGCCCCGTGTCGATACTCCCTACCGAATAAATAAAAGTTGGGTCAAAGGAAAAATGACGCGAAAGTTTCAATATCAACCCGCCGCCAAAACCGTGGATCAGAGCGCCATCAATGCCCTGGTCATTCTCACCATAGATTTGAGCGCGATAAATGTATTTAAGCTTAAAACTCCCGCTCAGGGCACTGATGCCTGTGGCTCTCAACTCCAGCTCGTTGCCATTATCCAAAAGCAGCGGGTCCTGCGCCTTATTATCCAGGCGCCACCTATTCCTGGCGGAGAGGATGAGAGGATTCAAGAACCCTAAAGGCAATATAAGGTTGCCACTGACAACGATTTTATCACCGGCTTCATAGACAAAAGAGAGGTTCTTAAATTCATCCTCGGTATAATTCGTGTAAACGAAATCGGCCATAAACCTACCATGGCCACCCGCCATCCGGAATTCACGATCAACTCCGAGTGTCAAGTTCATTTCGTCGCCCGGATCAATTTGAATATTTTGGTCATCAAACAGGATGTCGTAGTCGCCACGCAAGGCGTAACCCGCACCGGCCCCGATAACCCAGGACCCAAAATCCTGCGCCACAGCGATACCGAAATGCAAGTTCAGCCCGGTTCCGAAATTTGTGATAGGATTGTTGAGCGGCCGGTTTGCAGCCAGCCCTGCGAGCACAAGCTCCTCTGATGTCAGTTCCGTCTGGCCGCTCGGGATACCCACGCCGAACGTCAGCAGGGCCAGGTTGTCGCCCAGCATCACAGAAACCCGGCCAAATGAATCGGACAAGTTGCTGTAATCCAGAGCAGGGCCATCGGTCAGTTCTAACGCTGTCACAAATGGAGCGGTAACCAGATCGATGGCAAAGCGATCCCCGAAAGCCATGCTGTAGGTGGTAGGGAATGACAGCTCAGCGAATCTGTCAAAGCCTGATTCATCATCAAAATCCCACAGTTTTGCATGCACCCCGGTCTTAAAGGTCGAAGTCCGGATGAATTCATACTGATTTATTTGCGCCCATGCCGGACAAACACATAAGACAGTTAACATCACACTTGTGCAGAATTTCTTCATATTGGACACCTCTTTGCGGGCAAAGTCCTTTTTTCTAATCTGAATAATTCATGAACCACGAAGCGCACGAAGAACACGAAGAAGAAACTATGGGTTTTTTGAGAAACTGGTTTGTGGTAAGTGATTATGATTATGTTTGTTGTGCTCTTGTGAAAAAAATTCTACCAGATAGAGTTCTTTTCCCTTCGTGAACTTCGTGGCCTTCGTGGTGAAATAAAGTTTTTCGACTGATAAATCCATAAGTGCTTATTGCTAATAATCTTAAGTTGGGTACTGCCTAAATTTGTGAATAATGCAGGTTTAGATTAAACTTTAGTGGCTGCACGAAACTCAAAAATCACGCAAGAGCCCCGCAATCCAGTGCAAGCAAAATTAGCTCATGAGATCATGAATAACTTCCGCACAAGCCATCGCCTGGTTAATATGCCAGCTGAGCAAGGCTCTGCATCTCGGTTAAGGCATTTTTAACGACCGCGCCAAATTCTGTCAAATCCGTGTGAGACGTTGAATGGAACATCTTTGGAGTCCATACATTATCCCAAATCCAGGCGGTCCAGCCAAGATTGTACTGTTTGCAATAATCAACCAAAGGTACCCCGTATTCTTGAGCAGTTCCAGGTTGACCTTCACCAAACCCCCATTCGCCCAAAAACACAGGATAGACCTGAGACAATTCGGCGACTATGTTTTTCCAACCTTCGCCCGCCCAAGGATATGGATGCACTTCGTAGACAATATTAGTTCGATTAATCGGATTACCCAGGACGCCATCTAACTCACTCCCGAAATTAACACCGGAAACCATGACAAGGGCTTCAGGATGAATGGCACGAATTGCGTCCACTAAATCCTCTGCTTCAGGACGCCATTCTCGCCAGGTTATAAATGCTGGTTCATTAAAGGTACCATAAATAACCCATTGTTTATCCTTATATCGCTCCGCTATTGAGCTCAAAGAGCTGATTGCCAGAGCCTTATTCGGGTTATAGGGATTGCCATGCCAGGGTAGATTGTTGCCCCACGGTGTTTCCTCAACCTGTTCAGTATTGGGATTGCCATGTGCGTGATATCCTATGAACACATAAATTCCATATTTGTCGCCCCACTCGACAAGAACATCGACATAATCTCGCAAATAATTTGGATTGTGCTCGAGTAAGTCTGGATGAATTGGGACTCGAACAATCTTCGCTTGCCACTCTTGCGCCAAAACCGCAAAATCTATTTCTCTCGGAGGTAGGCCACCACCATGATAGTCTTGCCAAACAAGTGGGTCTACAACAGCCACACCGCGCAAAACTTTCTCTCGGCCATTCATATCGACAATCCGATTCCCTTGAACTGCCAATCCTGAAAGAGAAGTTGTTACGAACAGTTTAGTTGAAACCTGAGTAGTTGCGGATTGTTCATCTTCAAGAACTGCGTAGAGATCATAACTTGTGCCCATCGCCAGGCCCGTAACGATCTGTTGAACTGCCTTTTCAGCCTGAACAGTAAAATTTCCTTTCACAACAGAATTAGAACCGGCGACCACATCTTCTTTGCTTGGTTTAGGAGCGTTGTTTGTCAAAACCACAAAATATATCTTCCCATCCAGATTGGTTTCGAGTGAAAAGGCAAATCCCGTTGTGGTTTTTGATGATAACATAGGCTGCTGAATGAAAATGGCCATTGAATCACCATTGCTTCCGGTTTGCGGTGCGGTTGGACTTTCGTTGCAGCTTGTGGCCAACATAAGCGTTAGAATACTGAACAGAATAGTTAGAACTATCCTTATCAACTTATCCTCCTGTTAGAGCAAACGCTGCAAATCAGCGCAAAGAATGATTGAACACCGAACCGGAAAACAGAGAAAATGTGTGAAAGAATATCGAACTATTTCTTACTGTCGTGTTCATAAAAAGTAAAAATTATCTTGAAATTAAGAAAATTATTCGATATACTCAATCAATAAAATACGGTGTGAGTAAATACTCACTCATTATTAGAAAACTTTCTGAGTAGTTGCTGACTTACGCAATAATATGGCCAGACCGATAAGTAAAAAATCTGAAGTGACTGATGCCGCTCTTGCGCTATTCATGAAAAAGGGCATCAAAGGCACCACTACCCGTGATATTGCCCTCCGAGCCGGTATTGCCGAAGGTACTATCTACCGACATTTTGAAAGCAAAGCGAAACTGGCAGAAATTATCTTCGAGCAAAATATAGATTTTTTCTGGAAATTTCTAAAAGGCTATCTCAAAAATGTCAAAACACCGGAAGAAATGTTAGGGGCTTTCGTACACGGCTATTTCGAGTTTTCTCGCCGAGAACAGAAACGATACAGCTACCTCAGTGCTGCGCATCAGACTGAGCTGAAGAAACATTCCCGAGACAAAATGAAGCCTATGCAGATGCTAAAAAAGATTCTTAGGCTGGGACAAAAGCAAGGACGGTTTAGAGAATTAGACACAAGTTTAACTGGCGCCATGATAATGGGTACCATCATACAAACCATATTTTATCTTAAAACCGGACGCATAGCCGTGAAATATCATGAGGTGACAGAAGAAGTAATGCAAACTTGTCTTAAGATAGTGCAAAAGTGACTTGGAGGCAATTTATGATAACCATTACTGAGAATGCCAGGAAAAAGTTTCTTGCGATTTTAGAGGCGGACAACCGACAAGGGCGTGGAATGCGAGTTACTGCCGTACGCGGACCATCGCCATTGTCCGTTGACTATGCACTTGCATTTGTTGAACCCGGCCAGGAAGACGCGGCCGACCAAATAATTGAGCTTGAGGAATTCAACGTTCATATCGATCCGGAGAGCGCCCCTCTGCTGGACGGTGCAGTTGTAGATTATTTGAGCGGGTTAGATGAAAGCGGATTTAAAATTACGAATCCAAAGGCCGCCGCCGGGCCGCCGGTTCCAACCGGTCCGATAGCGGAGAAAATTCAACATATTATTGACAGTAAAGTTAATCCGGGAGTGGCCACGCATGGCGGGCATGTATCGCTGGTCGATGTCAAAGATGATATTGCTTATTTGCGATTTGGCGGCGGTTGCCAGGGCTGCGGGATGGTGGATGTGACACTCAAACAAGGCGTCGAGGTGATGCTAAAAGAGGCGGTGCCGCAACTTAAAGCCGTGATGGATGTCACCGATCATGCTGGCGGGCAGAATCCTTATTATCAGCCCTCTAAATAAGATTGTGAAATAGTAACTTTTTTGCTAAACCCGAACTAGCTTAAATGCCAAAGTTACTTACAGTGGAACAAGTAACAGGAATACCATCCCATCTGGTGTTCAGATTTTTCGGCAAAAATATTTCCATGGGTAAGGGCCAGGGCTTAATGGCCATGCTTTCCATGGTAAAGTCGACAGCGAAACAATTCGTGTAACCTTAATTTTATGGTGAAACCCAAGGAGACAAACAATGACCTATATTATTGCAGAACCTTGTGTGGATGTATTGGATCGCGCCTGTGTTGAAGTATGTCCCGTAGACTGTATTTATGAAATCGAAGACACCGAGCTATCCGAGGGCGATGAAGCTCATAAACCGATGCTCTACATCCATCCGGAAGAGTGCATCGATTGTGGGGCTTGTGAACCTGAATGCCCGGTAGAAGCGATCTTTCCTGAGGATGAAGTGCCTGATAAATGGAGTGACTACACAAAATATAACTATGAGGCATTTGGTTTTTCGGCGCCGTAAAAGCATGTTCAGTTTCACAGCGGGCGGTTCTTCTATCTCCTTCATTCCTCCCTCCGGGAAACCGCCCGTTTTATCAACTGATCGTAAAGGCTAAAGCAACAGTCCGGGCTGTTGCAACGAGTATTTAAAATAAGTTGGTGTCTGAACGAAAACTTGATGACTCATGTCATTCCGGTGATCTTCCCTGCTAAAAACATGCAGGGACAAGTTTGAGCGGGAATCTCGTTGCTTTAGCCAGGGAATTCACGCTAAGGACATGCGGAAATGACAAGGAAAGGCTGTTTTCATTCAGGCCCAAGTTAGATGGGCGTATCCTTGAATATCTTGTTAATTTCTACCTATGAGCTAAGCCACCAACCTTTCGGATTGGCCTCACCTGCTGCCTGGCT
>SMXE01000042.1 GCA_004357015.1 Caldithrix sp. | reverse complement strand
TCCGAAAATCTCCTGCTTAAAGACATGCATTGATGAATGAACGTTCGTTAGAACCGTGGGTTCGAAGTACAGTTTCCCGGCCTCAGATGCAGGACGCCCGCCGAGTCGTACGACCGCGCCATTTTCGACAGCTTCCTCAACCAGCAGTTTGATTTTTTTGAATTGCATCTCATTTACCGGGCAGGCAACTTCTCCTTCGCAGGACTCATTCGCAAACGTAATTCTACCCGCTTTCTCCACCAGCCTCCGCACAAAGACATCCATGATGCTTTCATGCACATAAAGTCGTTCGACTGAAACACAGGCCTGGCCGCAGTTATTGAAGGCACCCCAGACCGCAGCGCTGGTCGCCCGTTCAAGATCGGCATCCGGCAGCACGATCATGGCGTCGTTACCGCCGAGCTCCATGTTAACCGGCGTCAGATTTCTGGCCGCGGATTCATAGATTTTCTGACCGACTGAAGTACTGCCGGTAAAGAATATCTTGTCGAGGTCGCTTTCAACCAGTGCGCGGCCAACCTCAGCAAATCCCGTGACCACGCTCAGGACGCTTTTCGGCAGATAAGCGCGGTCAAATATTTCGCGGATCTTGAGCCCGGTAAGCGTCGTATATTCGGATGGTTTGTGAATTACCACGTTGCCGACCAACATAGCCGGAATGATGTGCTGCATGGCCAGTAGAAAAGGATAATTCCATGGAGAGATCACCGCAACCACACCGATGGGCTCGTACCTGACATATCCACGACGCAATTTGAACAAAGGGTTGAACGGTGTGATGTCTTGAGTAGCCAGAAACTTCTTAATGTTCGCAAGATAGTACTTGAAGCAGTCCAGGACCGGCAAAATCTCGCTGGAATATGCCTCCACCAGCGGCTTGCCTGTTTCCTGGGAAATTAGCCGTGCAATGCTATCTTTGTTTGCATAAAATTCGCGATAGGCTTTTTTAAATAATTCGATGCGCGTTTTGAGGGAAAAGGACGACCAGTCGTCGAAGGCAGTTCTGGCTTTGCGCAGAATCTCGGGCAGTTCAGCAGTCTCCGTCGGAATGAACTCACCAATGGCCTCACCCGATCTCGGATTCAGTGAAGCGATCTTTTCGGTTTCGAAGTTAACCGGAATGCTCACAGTATCTGTTCAGTTGCTGTTCAATCCAAGTTAAGGAATTTCACCATCTCGTCGTCAAGAAATTTACTGTGCTCGTCATTTAACGGGTCAAGTCTGTGCTCATTCATGAGCATCAGTTGTTGACCGACCCATTCCTGCCAGCAAGCAGCACAAGTCTGCTCAAATACTCGGCGGCCCAGTTCATTCGGCAGCGGCGCTTCCGCCAACCCGGCATTTTCTTTCTTGCAACGCGAACAACGAACCCTTGACATGAATAATCTCCATATTTGGTACAAAACTTTAGTTTAAGAAAATATGCAAAAAAGTCAAGCCATTGCACATTTTCCGATGTCTATGTTTCAGACTGAAACAGTGTCATAAACTGAACGTTGTTTTTTGCGAATTACGTTGAAAAGCTAATTATGACAACTTCAGTGGAATTCATTACGAAACGACTGTTTCTTATCTACTTATTACACCACAGGACAAATGCGGGTATCGATGGCACAAAAATTGTAGATTGTTAGTGCAAGTTCTTAAGTAGAAAAGTAAAGTCAATAGCTTTGCTGCTCCAATAAGCAAGAATTTTCAAGTTTCTCCATCCACCCCTCCTTTCCTTAAACGGCGGAACTTAGGTTCTGCCGTTTTCGGTTTCCCCCATGAAAGACATTACCCGCGCAACCGGTTCAACAGTTCTTGCATATCTGCAGGCAGATGGGAATGAAAACGCATGAGTTCTTTCTTTATAGGGTGCGTAAAGGCAAGCGTCTTTGCATGCAACGCCTGACGGTCAATCATTTCCAATAATTCGCCCGCCAGTTGGATATCATCCTGCGAGGAAAGCGACCCGATTTGGCGGTTACGGCCAGCGTACTCATGATCACCAAGAACAGAATGTCCGATGTACGAAAGATGAACCCGAATCTGGTGTGTTCGGCCGGTCTCAAGCCGCAATTCGACCAACGACAAGAACTTGAACGTTTCAAGCACAGCGTAGTTGGTTACCGCCAGCTTGCCCTCGGACTGCACCGTCATCCGTTTTCGGTTCTTGGGGCTGCGGGCAATATAGGTTTCTATCTTCCCCTGCCTTTTTCTAAACCGGTGCCAGGCGACGGCCTGATAAACCCGCTGCGCCGTCTTGTCTCTGAATTGCTTTGAAAGCCCCTGGTGAGCGGCATCGTCTTTCGCAACAACCATGAGGCCGGACGTGCCCTTGTCGAGGCGATGAACGATGCCCGGACGTTGCCTGCCACCCACCGCTGACAGTTCACCGCAGTAGTACATTAGTGCATTCACCAAGGTGCCGCTGTAATTGGCGAACGCCGGATGGACAACCATCCCGGCCGGCTTGTTTACCACCAGGAGATGCTCGTCCTCATAGACAATGTCCAAGGGAATATCCTCTGCAAGGATATCCACTTTTTTGGGTTTCGGAATGCAAACGTCGATTTTTTGATTTGGTAAAACCAGATGGCTGGATTTCGCCGGCTGGCCGTCTACGAGAACGAGCCCCTCCTCGATTACCTTCTGCAAACGCGCCCGGGAAACCGAACCGATGAACCGGGTCAAAAACTTGTCAAGACGTTCTTTCGCCTGGTTTGGGGGAACAACAACTTCGAAAATATTTTCTGGGTCCATATACGAATGGTGTGGACCGACTGCTCAGACCATCGGAAGCTTTGATGTGCCGGATTCGGGCGCCACCTCGGTTGTGTCATTACCTGGCGCGGGATTCTTTTCAAACAGCACTTTTGCAATCAACAGGATCATCCCAATGGTGACAGCACTGTCAGCAATGTTAAAAATCGGCCACCTGGTCGTCCCAATACCGATGTCTATGAAATCGACTACTTTCTTGTAAAGAAAACGGTCGATGAGGTTGCCGACGGCGCCACCCAAAATGAGCGCAAGAGCAAGGCGGAGATTGAGTTTTTCGTCGCGTGCCCGCACAATATAGACAAATATGACTATGGTGGCAAACAGCGCAAAGACTGTAAAGAACAACTGCCCGCCTACCTGAATCCCAAATGCCATGCCGGGATTCTCAATGTAGGTCAGGCGCAGCCAATTGCCGATCAGTTTGTGGGGCACACCGTACTGTAACTGAAGGCGAACCGCAAACTTCGAAATCTGGTCAAGGAGAACAACAATAATAGAAAGAATCAGAACTCGCAATTGCACCTGCTACTGTTAAATTATTACTATCGTTGTTCGGCTTTTTCCTTGCAGGGAACGCAGCGTGTCGCAGTGGGAACAGCCAGCAACCTGTCGCGCGGAATTGGTTTTTCGCAATCCGGGCAGATACCGTACGTTCCCTGCTCCACTCGCTCCAGAGCTTGATCAATGTGCGTCAAGTATTTCCCCTCACGCGTTGCAAAGAAAAAGGCTTTCTCGCGCTCCATGTTGTCGGTTCCGACATCGGCCATATGGAACGAATAGGCCGAATTTTCGCCCGAAGCATCTTTGGGCGCAGATGAGACTTCCTTTTCTTTGAATTGCCCCAACTCCTTCAGCAATTCGTCCCGCTTATCCAGAAGGATCTGTTTGTAACTGGCCAACTCCTTCGTCATGCAAAACCTCCTTTAATTAACACTCAGCACATAAACCCCTTAACGAACCTTCTCTATTCCAATCACGGCCTTTGTGCCGTTGATAACATATCCCTCAGAAACAGCAACCGCTGTCAACCCGGACGCAAGGGCATCTGCCAATGTTTCATTGCGAATGTACTCTGACTGGCTCTCGATGGCCTGCAGCAACTCGTCTGAAGATTCATAGTAGATATTTATACGGTCTACGACATCAAAACCCGCACTTTTACGCATATTTTGAACCCGGTTGACGAACTCCCTGGCAAGTCCTGCCAGCCTGAGCTCTTGCGAGATCCGGAGGTCAAGGGCCACCGTCAGAGAGTTCTCCGTCTGCACTGCCAGCCCCTCGGCGCTTTCCGAAACAACTTCCACATCATCCGGGTAGATCTGGCACTTCTCGCCGTTCATTCCAATCAAGAACTCACCGTTCTTCTCAAGTGCGTCAATCTCGGCGTCTCCCCAGGCACGAATCATCTCCGCGGCAACGTTGACTTGCTTGCCGAAACGCGGACCGAGCTGCTTGAATTGCGGCACAGCCTTCCTGGAGAGCAACTCCTCGTCCGTCGCCACAAAGTCGATTTCATGAACATTCAACTCCATTAGAATAAGGTTGGACATGCCCATAATTTGGCTTCGTATTTTCTCGTCTTTGGCAACGACCACAATTTTCTGCAGGGGCTGCCTCACTTTGATACCCGACTCATTTCGCAACGACCGACCGATGAACACCACACGGCGCACCAGGCTCATCCGATCTTCGAGCTCTTTATCCCGATAGCTGAATTCCGCAGCATCCGGCCTGGGCCGGTACGACAAGTGAACACTCTCCGGTTCATCGGCACGCTCTGTGTTAAGGTTTAGATAAATCTCATCTGAAATAAACGGCGCATAGGGCGCCATCAATTTTGTGACTGCGGTCAAAACTTCGAACAATGTTTCGTAGGCCGCACGCTTGTCCGGACCCATCTCCGATTTCCAGAAACGGCGACGGCAACGCCGGACATACCAGTTGGAGAGATCGTCGATGACGAAATCTGCGATGCCGCGGGCCGACTTCGTGACATCATAACGTACCATCAGCGTTTCCACTTTCTCCACAAGCGCGTTCAGCGAACTCAATAACCAGCGGTCGATCTCCGGGCGTTCCTCTACCTTAACTTGAGCCGTGTCATAGACAAATTTGTCGATATTGGCGTACATTGCGAAGAACGAGTACACGTTGACCAGGGTGCCCAGAAACTTGCGCAGCACCTCTTTGACGCCATCGCTGTCAAAGCGTGTCGGCACCCAGGGCGGGCTGACGGTGATCAAATACCACCGCAGCGCATCGGCGCCGTATGTATCCAGAATCTCGTTCGGAGCAACTGTGTTGCCTTTGGACTTGGACATCTTCTTGCCGACCTTGTCCAAAATCAAATCGATTGAAACACAGGCCTTGTAACACGGTTGGTCAAACAGCATGGTAGAAATTGCAAGTAGCGAATAAAACCAGCCGCGGGTTTG
>SMXE01000041.1 GCA_004357015.1 Caldithrix sp. | reverse complement strand
CGCCAGATCTGGTGGGGCCACCGCATCCCCATTTATACTTGCGCGAAGTGTGCGCACGTTACTGCGGCAGTGCCGCCGCCGGCAAGCTGTGAAGCATGCGGCAGCACGAACCTGGCGCAGGAAACAGATGTTCTCGATACCTGGTTCTCCTCTCAACTGTGGCCCTTCGCCACACTGGGCTGGCCAGAGGAGACAGAGGATTTGCAGTACTTTTACCCCACCGACACGTTGGTCACCGGGCCGGACATCATTTTCTTCTGGGTTGCCCGCATGGTGATGATAGGGCTGGAGGTGATGGGGGGCGTCCCGTTCAGCGACGTCTATTTTAACGGCATCATCCGGGACGCGCAGGGCCGCAAGATGAGCAAGTCCCTGGGCAATGGCATCAATCCTCTGGAAATGGTGGAAAAATACAGCGCCGATGCCGTGCGTTATTCGTTGTTGGATCTGTCGTCGGAAGGCCAGGACATCGATCTGAAGGAAAGCGATTTTGAGATCGGGCGTAATTTTTCCAACAAAGTGTGGAATGCCTTTCGATTTCTGTGGATGAATCTCGACGGGCAAGATATTCAAGACGCCAATGCGGATTTTATCAAAAAAGCGCTTAAAGAAGACACCCTCGACTTATCCGACAAATGGATTCTGAGCCGCTATCAGAAAACCATCAAACGGGTTACCCGGAGCCTGGAGCATTTCAAGCTGCACGACACTGCCGAGGTCATCTACGGCTTTTTCTGGGGGGAGTATTGTGACTGGTATCTTGAGCTCATCAAACCAAGGCTGTTTGACAAAGAAAACCAGGATGGACGGCACGTGACCCTGGCGGTGGCCACATATATAATGAAGGGAATTCTACAACTTTTACACCCGTTCATACCCTTCATCACCGAAGAACTGTGGAGCAAAATTCGCAATGAATTCGATGCTGAAGATATCATGGTTTCAGCGTGGCCGAAAGAGTCGCGCACGTTCAGCAACGAGGAGGCCGAAAACCAGATTCGCGTGATTCAGGCGCTGATTGGCGCCATCCGGAACATTCGCGGCGAGATGAATGTGGCGCCCAACAAGCCCGCGCAGGTTATCATCGCGGAGGGCAGTACGAACGGCATAACGCCGGAGATGATTCTGGCCAACAAGGCGTACTTTGAGCAGCTTGCCAGGGTGGACAAACTGGAATTCAGGCCGAAATCAGAGAAACCGAAAAAGGCGGCCACAGCAGTAGTGAGCCAGTTCGAGATTTTTGTGCCGCTGGAGGGGCTCATCGATTTCGATGTTGAACGGGCGCGCCTCGGAAAGGAGATCGCTCGCATCGAAAAGCTGCTCGAATCGCTAAACACGAAGTTGCAAAACACCGAATTCATCAACAAAGCGCCCAGGGATATCATCGGGCGTGAGAAAAAGAAAAAGATCGACTTTGAATCTAATTTGAGTAAGCTGAGGTTAAATCTTGAAAGTCTTGATGTTTAGCTGCTGGCAAAGAGTGTTGAGCTCAAAAATCAGAATTCCCACCTTCATGCTGTTGCTCGCCTCCGTGGGTTTTTCTTTCGCGGATGAGAATGAAGTAACCCTGACGGTTTACAACAACAATCTTGCACTGGTCAGAGAGGTGCGGACATTGGAGTTGCAGAAAGGCCGCTTCGAGGTCAGGTTTCAGGACGTAGCGGCGAAAATCGACCCGACTTCGGTGTTTTTTTCATCGCTGACGGCGCCGGACAAGGTTGCGATTCTGGAACAGAATTTCGAATACGATCTGGTCAACTCAAATAAGATACTGCAAAAGTACCTCGATCAGACCATCAGAATTGAAGCGAAAGGCGACGCGGTGTACGAGGGTACGCTGCTCAGCTCAACCCGAAATGACGTTATCCTGCAGGTGTCGGACGGCAGCATCCGGATTGTCAATCGAGAGACCGTGGAGAACATCACTTTTCCCAAGCTGCCGGCAGGGCTGATAACCCGACCTACGCTGGTATGGTCGGTGGATTGCCAGCAGCCTGGCAAGCACAAAACCGAGATTGGCTACCTGACCGCGGGCATCAACTGGCATGCAGAATACGTCGGCGTGACGAATTCCGACGACACGCGGCTGCAGTTGAGCGGCTGGGTTTCCATCGACAACAAATCCGGCGCTACCTACAACAACGCCAAGCTGAAACTGGTGGCCGGGGATGTGCATCGCGCAAGGGTGGAACGGCAGAAATATCCCTTGGCGAGGACAGCCGCGCTGCAAGCAACTACTCCTGATGGCTTCAAAGAAAAAGCGTTTTTTGAGTATCATCTGTACACGCTGCAGCGCCCGACGACGGTGGCCAACAATCAGACCAAGCAGGTTTCCTTGTTCCCAGCCGCGGACGTGGCAATCGAGAAGAAGTACATCTACGATGGCGCACGCTCCCTCAAGAAAGTCCGGGTCAATCTGGAATTTGAAAACCGGAAAGCGTCCGGGCTTGGCATGCCGCTGCCCAAGGGCAAAGCAAGAATCTACAAGCAGGATGATGACGGGTCATTGGTGTTTGTCGGCGAGGATTTCATCGAGCACACCCCGCAGGATGAGCTGGTGCGTATTTACGTTGGCAACGCCTTCGATATCGTAGGCGAACGGAAACAGAAAGAGCGCCACTCCACCGGCAAGAATGCGTGGGAGGAAACCTGGGAGATCAAACTTCGGAACCATAAGGAGCAAGCGGTGCAGGTGTTGGTTGTGGAGCATTTCGGGCTGGACTGGGAGATCCGGACACGTTCGCACGATTTTGAAAAACGCGATGCACAAACCATAGAATTTAAAGTGACTGTGCCGAAGGATGGTGAAGTGACGGTAAATTACGTCGTTCGTTACAACCGGTAGAGGACGGTTTTCGAAAGTAGGACAAAGCGATATGATAATGTGGCCAGTACCCATCAACAACTCTTGACCACGTCCGTACAGTTTCTGAAAGGTATTGGCGAAAAGAGAGGAGATCGTCTGAAAGAAGTAGGGGTGGAGATAATTCTCGATCTTCTCTATTATTTTCCCCGCCGTTATTTAGACCGCAGCCATATCACAAGCATAAGGGATTTACAGGACGACCTAAGCACTACTGTGGTCGGACGGGTGCAATTTTTCGGCATCAAGAAGGGGAAAAAAAGTCGCTTTGTTCTGGTCTTGTTTGACGGCACCGGATATCTCAATTGCGTCTGGTTTCATCGGGTGCAATACTGGAACAAGCTCTTTGAAAAAGGCGAAACCCTGGCCATGAGCGGCAAAGTGACGCGTTACGGCGATTACCAGATGGTGCATCCCGAATTTGACCGGCTCAACGATTCCGGCGACGAGAATTTTGTAAACACCGGACGCATCATCCCGTTGTACCCCTCGACAGAGGCGCTGTCAAAAGTCGGTTTGGATAGCCGGGGTTTTCGGCGTGTGCTGCGCGAGGCCGTGGGCGGTTTTGCGAAGGAACTCAGCGAGACGCTTCCGGAAAGCTTGCGGCAGCGGCACAGGTTGTCGGGCCTGCGGCCGGCCATCGAAGATGTCCACTTCCCGCACGACCGGAAAAGTCTGGCGGCGGCGCGGCGCCGTTTAAAGTTTGATGAGCTTTTCTATCTTGAACTGATGTTGGCCTACCGCAAGCGGCGCGTGGCCGTGTCACAGAAAGGTATCGAGTTTTCGAAAGTGGGGGACCGGACGCGCAAACTCATAGAGTTTCTGCCGTTCGAATTGACGGCGGCGCAGAAACGCGTGATTCGCGAGATTCGCGACGACATGAAAAAGAGTACGCCGATGAACCGGCTGGTGCAAGGGGATGTCGGCTCGGGCAAGACAGTGGTGGCGCTGGTGACGATGATGATGGCGCTGGAAAATGGCTACCAGGCTGCGCTGATGGTGCCGACCGAGATTTTGGCAGAGCAACACTTCCTGACCATGCACGAGCTTCTCGAAAAGATCGGTGTAAAAGTCGTGTTGCTGGTGGGCGGCCAGCCCAAGAAAGAGCGCGATGCGATTCTGGCCGCCATCAAACAGGGAGAGGCCGAGATCATCGTCGGTACGCACGCGCTGATTCAGGAGGCGGTTGCCTACCATCGGCTCGGCGTGGCCATCATCGATGAGCAGCACCGCTTCGGCGTGATGCAGCGCGCCACTTTGATGGAGAAAGGCCTGTCGCCCGACGTTCTGGTGATGACGGCGACGCCCATTCCCAGAACGCTCTCCATGACTCTTTATGGCGATCTGGACGTCTCCATCATCGATGAACTGCCGCCGGGCAGAAAGCAGGTGAAGACCCACTGGCACAGCGACAAGAAGCGCAACCGGATTTACGGTTTCGTCAAAGAGCAAATTGAGCAGGGCGATCAGGGGTACATTGTTTTTCCCTTGATTGAAGAGTCGGAAAAGACGGATTTGCAGGCTGCCATTGAAAACTATGAGCATCTCAAGAGCGGGTTATTTAAAGACTACAATGTTGGCCTGTTGCACGGACGGATGAAGAGCGACGAAAAAGAGCTGGTCATGGCGCAGTTCAAGGCCGGCGAGATTCATATTCTGGTAAGCACCACCGTCATCGAGGTGGGAGTAGACGTGCCCAATGCCACAATCATGATTGTTGAGAATGCGGAGCGGTTTGGCTTGCCGCAGTTGCACCAGTTGCGCGGCAGAGTGGGTCGGGGGGAGAAGAAGTCGTACTGCTTCCTGATCGCCCGGTATCCGATTTCAACGGATGCGAAGCTTCGTCTGGAAACGCTGGTAGAAACAAATGACGGTTTCAAAATCGCGGAAGTGGATTTGAGGTTGCGTGGCCCGGGCGAATTTTTCGGTACGCAGCAGAGTGGGCTGCCGCAGCTTCGCATCGCTGATATCGTCAAGGATGAGGAGCTTCTTGTCGCTGCGCGCGAGGAGGCATTTGACATTGTGA
The DNA here is from genome assembly GCA_004357015.1 of Caldithrix sp. GTDB lineage: Bacteria > Zhuqueibacterota > Zhuqueibacteria > Oceanimicrobiales > Oceanimicrobiaceae > CR04bin15. The sequence goes on along the minus strand of SMXE01000041.1, from coordinate 537 downwards.
TGAATGACAAACATATACTGAACGTCGAGAATATGCCCGTTCGGGCGCATTTTTTCAAAAACTACCGCGATAAGTTTGAATTAGCTCGCGTTGGATGATACGACCTGAGAAACACATTTGGTCATTCGCTTTTGGTCTTTGGTTTTAGCTAAAAGCGAATGGCCAATCGCTCAATTTAAGGAAGAGATGGACAAAATTAGGTCGGAGGATGCTTCTTTTATGGAACATAAACAATTGAATCGAATTATCGCAGCGGTCGTGTTTGCGATCGCTTTTGTCGTTTACAGCATGACCGTTGCGCCGACCACATCTTACTGGGACAGCGGTGAGTTTATTGCGTGTGCCTATACGATGGGTGTGCCGCACCCGCCGGGTGCTCCGCTCTATATTTTGATCGGCCGGTTTTTTTCAATGATACCCTTTGTGCAGGATATCGGTTTGCGGGTAAATATGATTTCCGTTCTGGTCAGCGCGCTGTCTGCCATGTTCGCGTATCTGATCATCGTGCGCCTTCTGCGGGCGTGGAAGGGTATTCCT